>JBGPBW010000069.1:0-19334 GCA_041481385.1 Puia sp. | reverse complement strand
CCGTATCTAATGCCCAGCATGAAACACTTGTTAAATGGCGGGAAGATCCGGCCAACTGGAAAACGGTTTCGTATTTTTGATAATAAAAGCATCTTATGAAAAAGATCCTTAGTCTGTCCCTGTTCTTTAGTTTATTGATTATCTACAGCAGGGCCCAGCAACCTGTACGTAAAGGCGCTTTGGAAACTGTCACTATTAATGTACCGACGGTTCAATGCGATGAGTGCAAGGACAGGATTGAAAAATACCTGACCCGGGAAGATGGCATAACGGTTGCGAAAGTAGATTATAAGAAAAAAACCTGCAAAGTAACCTACTACTGGGACCGGACAACCGTGGAGAATATCAAAACAGCCATTGCCAATATCGGCTATGATGCAGGTGATGTAGCTGCCGATGCTGAAGCCTACAAAAAACTACCTACCTGTTGCAAGAAACCTGAAGATGGGGGTGGCCACGATAAAAAATGACCTTCAAAATGCCCGGGCTTTAGTATCTGACTTCAACAGGAAATTTTCCTTCACCAAGACCGAGTTCGGCTGAAGCTGCATTGCTGATGCGAATGAGCAGACCTGTGCTTTCTTTCATGTCCGGAAGCTGTCCGAGCACTTTTGCATAAATCATTTTACCATTTGTTCCCGATACCCGAATAATGGACCCCACAGGAATTCCGTTCATCAACGCATAGTATTTTCCATCTGTCCATCCGCTGGTACTTTTGAATGTACCTGCCAGACCTGAACCTGTTTTACCGGTGCCTGTATAATCTACGCTAAAAAAGCCACCGTTGCTATGCGTTGCCGCGTAGTTATTAACCCGTTCCGGCGGATTGCTTACGGCAATGGCATTTGAAGTGGCGGTTGCTGAACCAGCGGCCGCATTTACGATAGCCGGCTTTGCGATATTTGACGATGCGGATACGGTACCAGAAGGATTCTGGCTTGCCGGCGTCGCAGCTACATCGGTTGGTTTATTGGATTTGACGGCAATATCCGTCGCAGCTGAGCTCACTGCCGGATTTGATGAAATGCCCATAGCCAACGGAGAGAGGTCTGTTTTTACTTTCAAAAATCCCACGATCAGCGGAGTTCCCTGCCTGACATCGTCCCTTTTTACTTTATTCCATTTTTCCAGACTTGTTACAGGAACGTCGTTATATATGGAACTGATTTTAAACATCCATTCCTTTTCTTTCAAAACATGGTAAACCGGAATAAGGGACTCGCCAGACGATTTTATTTGTTTTTGATCAAAATTGACCGATGTCAGCGGTATTTTCAGAGATGTGTTCACTTCCAATGGTTTGTCAAAAGACATATTATTGAAACTGGCGATATCGTGGGGCGGTAAATTGAACAACCTGCCGATACTGTACCAGTTTTCCTTTGCTACGACTACATGATTGAGATAGAATTTTCCTTCGCTGCCTTCAATAGTCAGTTGGATGCTCTGTGAATAACCGGCAGATTGGAAGATGATCAGGAAAATCAATAGGGCTATCCTGTTTTTCATGGCAGGTATTTTTGGATGAACGCAAATATGATATATAATCTTGCAAAAGAAATATTAAAATAACAGCTATAACCGGATTCGCCAGGATTTTGGATAATAGTTATTCATTCTTTTGTCGAGCAATTTTACCCAACCCAGTCCCAGCCCTTCGTAACAAACCAGGCGCCAACCCTTCACTCCCGCTTCTGTCTCAAAGGATTCGCCGCGCAGGAAACTGAGTGTTTCCTGTTTTCCGGGATCTATCCTGGCGGATTTGTCGCTCAAAATACCTGCCAAAGCCAACTCATGATCAGGTATCCACTCAGTCTCCCCGGGTTTTCCAACGCGTATTCCGGCTTTTTTCAAATAAAGAACATTTTTTAACAAAATGAAATCGTCAACCAATCCCGGCGGCAGTGCGTGAATCCCTTCACCAACTGGATAGTAGTGAAAAGAACCTTCCTGAATCCAGCGATTCAGCTGCTTTTCTGCCTTCTTATCAATCCGTTCCGGATTCTGTCTTATTCTACCGCCACGCTGATAATTGTTTTTCAGGACCGTAATTACCGGCTCTTTTTTCTGTATAACGGAAAGAAAAAATCCTTCACCCCGAACCTGATCAGGGTAAAACCGATATCCATAAGCACCGGACTGATCAGCAGTCGATTCAACAATATGCCAGTCAGGATCCGGTAACAGGGGAATAGACTTAAAGTTATATTGTTGGAAAAGACTGTCCAGAACATCCTCGTTCTCCTCTTTTGAATAGGAACAGGTGCAATAAATCAGGAACCCGTCTTCTTTTATCGTATCCCAGATATCTGCCAGTATACGCGTTTGTCGCTGGCTGCAGAGATTTACAGATTCCGGGCTCCAGGTTTTCACCGCTTCCGGATCTTTTCTGAACAGACCACTTCCACTGCAGGGTGCGTCGACAACTACCAAATCAAAGAAACCGGGAAGTTGTTTGAAAAATGCCGGATCATTATTGGAAATAATCCCATTTGCTCTCCCCCACTTTGTCATGTTCTGGTGTAAAACAGGTACACGTGATTTGATCACCTCATTACTTACCAAAAGGGACTCCGGTGAAATCAGGGATTGGATCATGGTTGATTTTCCTCCCGGAGCAGCACAAAGATCCAATACGCTTATTTTTTTTGAAAGATCTGTAATTTGTCTGAGCGCAAAAGCCAGGAACATACCAGAGGCTTCCTGAACGTAATAAACGCCCGCATGAAAAAATGGATCCATAGTAAACGAAGGTCTGTGATCGAGATACCATGCATCCGGCGCCCAGGGGACTTTACCGGAAGTCTGAAAGGGAGGTTCGGTTATTTCGTCGGCCCACCTTCCATTTTGCATTATGGGCTTCGCCGGGTTAAAATGCACCGACACCAATTGTTCCCCTGAATCATGAACATACCTGAAAGCCTGCGGATTAAAATGGTTCAGGCCTGTAAGAGATTTGATGAGGGCTTCTGGTAATGGGTTTGACAATAAAGATATTTACAAGTTGATTCAATCAAAACCGGATCATGAAATGTTGTTTTACCTGAAATTCTTCCCGAAAAAAAACGAGGCCGGCGGAAAAAATGTCAACGGTCATTTTTACTCCGGGGTGATTCCGGATAATGGCCCAGGCTTCTTCCATTTCCGCGCTCCAATGGATATCGTGAACTATAACCAGGGATGCCGGTGTTATATTCTCCAGAAAGTGCTCAAAGTATTCTAAAACAGGTTTTTTTCTGTGATTTCCGTCCAGAAATACCAGGTCAGCCTTTGGGATCGCCGGAATGGCTTTCCCCATTGTTTCCTCAAATCTTCCTGTAGCCAGAATAATATTTTTTAGCCCCAGCTTCTTAAATGTCTGAGCGGCAACACAGGCGATTTCAGGAGAACCCTCCATGGTAATTACCCGGCATCCTGCATCTGCTGAAGCCAGATAACTTGCAGATATTCCAAGGGAACTTCCCAGTTCGATGATCTGCTGTGCGCGATAAAAATGAGCAAGGCGGAACAGGAGCCTCCCAAATTTTTTGGAAGAGAGGGATCCGCCTGCAATCTCAGAAATTTTTTTTTCTTTTTGAGCAGGTCGTGATGAACCAGCTCCAAAATCTTCTATATGCAGAATTTTTTGATCGACGAGTAATTCAGCTCTGACAGATTCAATTTTCCCATACGCATAATACTCCCTTTTGTCATTCAGTACCTCGCGCACCAGTTCGTAAACGAAAGGTGAATGGATACCGTGCCCCCTGCTATTGGATGCAAGAAATAAATACCGGAACCATTTAACGGACAATTGAATTTTGGAATTCATATCACCTAACCGGCAATCGCCGAAATCGATTTTAATTTGGTCCATGTCTGAAAGTCCATGTCATATGCATGTTTATCGTCGGCAGAAACTTTTATTGAATGGGTCAGGTGAAAAACATTTTCGGGTATTTCCGGGAAAAAAGTGTCGCCTTCCAGTGTAGCGGATACGCGGGTCATATAAATTGTGTCGCACATTAAAAGCGATTCCTTATATATCTGACCGCCTCCGCCTATAAAAACCTCCCTGGCATCCATCCTGCCCGACAGATCAATGGCCTGCATGAGACTGGCGGCTTCCTGCACCTGTGGATTCCCGGCAGAATATCCGGACTTTCTGCTGATGACAATATTAAATCTTCCGGGAAGTGGTTTATTCCCGAGGGCTTCAAAGGTCTTTCTACCCATGATGATGGGAAATCCCCAGGTGGTATTTTTGAAAAACCGCATGTCTTCAGGTAAACTCCATAACATCTGGTTATTTTTCCCAATGGCATTGTTGAGACTGGCTGCCACGATGATGGATAACTTCATGGGATCTTCATTTATACTGCTACTTGTGCCTTGATCGAAGGGTGTGGCTTATAATTATCCAAAACAAAATCTTCATACCGGAATTTAAATATATCTGATACTTCCGGATTTAGAATCATTTTGGGCAGGGAGTTCGGTGTCCTTGACAATTGCAGTGCAGCCTGCTCACGGTGATTATTATATAAGTGAACATCACCGAAACTGTGAATAAATTCTCCGGGTTCCATCCCTGTCACCTGTGCAATCATCAGTGTCAGTAATGCATAAGAAGCAATATTGAAAGGCACGCCAAGAAATACATCGGCACTGCGTTGGTAAAGCTGACAGCTCAGACGGCGTTTTTCTCCGGCTATTTTCGGAGGTGCGGTATAAAACTGAAATAATACGTGACAGGGCATTAGCGCCATATCCGGAAGCACGGCAACATTCAACGCACAGACGATCATTATCCTGCTATCCGGATTTGTTTTCAATTGCCCGATGAGGTCGCGAATCTGATCAATCTGTTTCCCATCCGCCCCTGTCCAACTTCTCCACTGTTTGCCATATACCGGTCCCAGCTCTCCCTTTTCATTTGCCCATTCATCCCAGATCCGTACTCCATGTTCCTGCAGATAAGCGATATTCGTTTCTCCCTTCAGAAACCAGAGTAATTCATAGATGATGCTTTTTACGTGCAGTTTTTTTGTAGTTACCAGGGGGAAGCCTTCCTGCAAATCAAAACGCATCTGGTAGCCGAAACAACTTTGGGTTCCGGTTCCCGTACGATCGCTTTTCTCAATACCATTTTCTGTTATATGCCGGAGTAATTCCAGATATTGCCTCATGGACGCAATTTACTGAACTTTGTAAAGTCTCGTTAATCATTTGAAAATAACCCTTACACTCTGCATAAAGAGTGCATAAATTCTCGGTCTGGCATATAATTCGCACGACTCTTCTTTAACAAAAACTTCATGTTATGAAAAGAACCATCCCGGTAAGTGCTTTTCTGGTAACAGCCATGTTTTTTTCTTTGGGTAGCTTTGCCCAATCGGATCCTGCAACCCGTCAGGCGGAAATGAAACAAAAACTGATTACAGATCTTAAAATGACTCCGATTCAGGCGGATTCGGTGGTATCTATCGGCGCGTCTTATATGCCCCAGCGCCGCGAGATATTTCAGGATCAGTCACTCAGTCAGGATGAAAAAATGGCCAGAATGAAAGCCATTACGGCTGAAGCAGATAAAAGGATTCAGCCTGTATTGGGAGATTCCCTTTTTAAACAATATCAGGAATGGCGCATGAAGAATATGCAACAGATGCGTGGAAAGTCAGGCAACAATTGACCCCGGTGATCATTGTCCTTTTTTAGTCTCTTTCCCCCAGCTATCTTTCAAACTTACGGTTCGGTTGAATACAGGTTTTTGACCGCTGCTGTCTTTATCCAGACAAAAATATCCCTTGCGCAGGAATTGAAAGCGTTCTGTATGTTGGGCATTGGCCAGTGACGGCTCAGCAAAGGCAGTGGAAACGACGCGCAGGGAATCAGGATTAATATAATCCTTAAAATCTCCTTCCTCCATGCCGGGATTTTCTGTTTTGAACAGGCGGTCGTACAACCGGAGTTGTACAGGAATGGCATGTTCTGCACTTACCCAGTGCAGGGTACCCTGAACTTTTAGTCCGGAACTGTCTGCGCCGCTTTTACTATCGGGCAAATAACTACAACGGAGTTCAGTAATTTTTCCATCATTGTCTTTGATCACTTCATCACAAGTAATAATATATGCACTTTTCAAACGAACCATTTTACCGGGAGCCAGCCGGAAAAACTTTTTGGGCGCAAACTCCATAAAGTCTTCCTGTTCTATATACAATTCACGGCTGAAGGGCAGCAGGCGGTTTCCGGTTTTATCTCCGCCTTCCGGATAGTCCTCAGAGTTCAACATTTCCACTTCTCCTTCAGGATAATTGGTAATTACGATTTTAAGCGGATCAAAAACAACCATTTTTCGCCTGGCATTTTTATTAAGGTCTTCCCGGATACAAAACTCCAGCAATGATACATCAATCAGGTTGTCACGTTTTTGTACACCTATCCGTTCTGTAAAATCCATGATGCTTTCGGGCGTATAGCCGCGGCGCCGCAGACCTGAGATCGAGGGCATGCGCGGATCATCCCAGGACTGCACGTACCCTTCATTAACAAGTAGCAGCAGTTTGCGTTTGCTCATCACCGTGAATGTGAGATTGAGCCTGGCAAATTCATATTGACGGGATGGAAAAATGTCCAGTTTTTCGATGAACCAATCATACAAGGGACGATGCGGAATGAATTCCAGCGTACAGATGGAATGAGTAATATGTTCGATGGAATCACTTTGTCCGTGGGCAAAATCGTACATCGGATAAACACACCAGTCATTTCCGGTCCGGTGATGATGTTCTTTTTTGATCCGGTAAATAATCGGGTCACGCATATGCATATTCGGAGACGCCATGTCAATCTTAGCTCTTAGTACTTTTTCCCCATCCTCATATTTACCGTCGCGCATGTCTGCAAAGAGCTGCAGATTTTCTGCAATCGTTCTGTTCCTGAAAATATTGGTCTTACCGGGTGTGGTCGGGCTGCCTTTCTGGGATGCGATCTCTTCACTCGAACTATCATCAACATACGCGAGACCCTTTTCAATGAGGCTGACCGCATATTGATAGAGCTGGCTAAAATAATCAGAGGCATACAATATTTTATCCGGATTGAACCCCAGCCATTTTACATCTTCAATGATACTGTCCACATATTCAGTTTCCTCTTTTGCAGGATTGGTATCATCGAAGCGGAGGTTGGTTTTCCCTCCGTATTTAAGAGCAAGACCGAAATTCAGGCAAATGGATTTGGCATGACCAATATGCAGGTATCCGTTGGGTTCCGGCGGAAAACGGGTGAGAATGGTCTTATACCTGCCCGCCCTGAGGTCTTCTTCAATAATCTCTTCCAGAAAATTCAGTGATCTTTCTTCCGTATTCGTTTCCAGCATAATGATATTGATATCAGGGGGCGAAATTAATTAAAAGCGGGCTATTTATTTGCACTTGTTCGCGGACCAAATAAGAGGCTGCCAATGCGAACCATTGTGGTTCCGCATACTGCCGCGATCTGATAATCATCGCTCATGCCCATACTCAGTGTGTCCACCTGATCTGAAGGGAGGGCTTTTTTTATCATTTCAAAAATGGAGCGGAGCCTGGTGAATTCCTGGTGAATAATTACTTTGTTATCTGTCAGTGACGCCATTCCCATACATCCGGCAATCCTGATTCTGCCGGCTCTACCTGATTCACGGAAAGAAATAAGCGAATTCAGGAGTGCCTCCAATTCACCCTCATCCAATCCGAATTTCGTTTCCTCCCGGGCAATATGAATCTGCAATAAACAGTTGATGGTGCGGTTGCTTTTTTCTGCCTGTTTATCGATTTCGAGGAGGAGTTTTAGGCTGTCCACTGATTGGATCATATAGATAAACGGCGTTATATTTTTTACTTTATTACTCTGCAGATGGCCGATAAAATGCCATTGAATATCTCCCGGAAGACTTTTTTGTTTTTCTACCAGTTCCTGTAC
Source organism: Puia sp. (assembly GCA_041481385.1). GTDB lineage: Bacteria > Bacteroidota > Bacteroidia > Chitinophagales > Chitinophagaceae > Puia. The sequence continues at coordinate 11,384 of JBGPBW010000069.1, read as the reverse complement.
ATAGTTTTCTCCGAAATCCCGTTGTCCGAGTTCATAAAGTGCCCGGATCTCCTCCACCGATTTTGTCTTGGAAACTGCCAGCAGCCGGATGCCTCCCGCACTCAGTTTTTCCATTAAATCCCGATAGGCTGAAAATGGCATGGGGGTCATTTTAGAATATTCCTGGAAATCACGATACGCTGCACTTCACTTGTGCCCTCATAAATCTGTGTGATCTTAGCATCGCGCATCATTCTTTCCACGTGGTATTCTTTCACAAAACCATAACCACCATGAATCTGGACAGCTTCGGTGGTTGTCCACATGGCGGTTTCACTGGCAAAGACCTTGGCCATGGATGAGCTGATTGCATAATCCAACCCCAGGTCCTTGTCTTTTGCCGCTTTCAAACAAAGTAACCGGGATGCCTCTATCCGTGTTGCCATGTCAGCCAGTTTAAACTGAATGATCTGATGATTTTTGATTTCTGTGCCAAAAGCCTTTCTCTCTTTCACATATTTCAGGCAAAGTTCATAAGCACCTGATGCCAGGCCCAGGGCCTGGGACGCAATCCCAATCCGGCCGCCGGATAATGTTTTCATAGCAAAGGAAAATCCAAACCCATCTTCCCCGATCCTGTTTTCCTTTGGCACCATCACATCATTAAAACTTATGCTATGCGTATCACTTCCCCGGATGCCGAGTTTATTTTCTTTTGCCCCCACTGTTATGCCCGGAGTATTTTTTTCTATAACGAATGCGTTGATGCCCCGGCTGCCTTTTGAAGCATCTGTCTGTGCCATTACCAGGTACACAGATGCCGAGTTTCCATTGGTAATCCAGTTTTTAGTACCATTTAATACATAGTGACTGCCTGCATCAACAGCTGTTGTTTTTTGCGAAGTTGCATCACTGCCCGCTTCAGGTTCACTCAGCAGAAATGCACCGATATAGAGTTCGCCGTTTTTTTTCCCGGCAGCGAGGTGTCGCAGATATTTCTCTTTTTGATCAGACGAACCATAGGCCTGGAGTCCCCAGCAGACCAAAGAATTATTTACACTCATGGCGACCGACACACTTGCATCAATTTTGCTGATCTCTTCCATCGCCAGTACATAACTGACCGTATCCATTCCGGCACCGCCGAAATCAGAAGAGACCATCATGCCCATAAATCCCAGATCGGCCAGTTTTAATAATTGTTCCCTGGGGAGTTGTTGTTTCTCATCTCTTTCAATAACTCCCTGCAAACATTCCTGGTGGGCGAAATCCCGGGCGGCCTGACGAATAGCCAGTTGTTCTTCCGTAAATGAAAAATCCATATAGTTAATGATGGTCCGGGCAAAAATAACAGAAATACAGAGAAAACTAACAATCGTTAGGTTTTGAACGCGAATGGGGTTTAGTTACCTTTAGCGCCTCAAAAAAATATTATGCGTAAACAGCCCCCTGTTATCAAAGTGAGTTCGGAAGTTGGCCGGTTGCGGCGGCTCCTGGTGCACAGTCCCGACAGCGGCTTAGGGAAAGTGGTGCCGTCAAAAGCACAGGACTGGCTTTTTGAGGATATTGTTCATCTGGATACCATCAGGAAAAAGGAGTATGATTTTTATACCAAGCTGTTGTTATATTTTCTAGACCCTGACCTGATCCTGGGGAAACTTAAATCTATCGATGCAGAAAAGAACAAGAGAAATTTTTACAAACCCGGCCATGCTGACTTCTTTAAATCGGACAAAGTCATTGAATTACAGTGGTTGCTCGCGGAAATCCTGGAGGATCTGGAGATCCGCCTGAAACTGGCTGCTTCAGTTTGCGCTATTGAAAATTGCTCCTATGATACCCAGAAGGAATTGCTGGATCTGGATCCGGTGGCGCTGGCGAAGACCTTTATCACAGGCACCCTGGAAAGCGGTCGCATGCTCTTTGCTCCCATCCCGAATTTTATTTTCACAAGGGATATAGGCATAGTCATTAATGAATTTGTTTTGCTCAATAAACCTGCGAAAAAAGCCAGAACGCGGGAGGCCCTGATTGCTAAGTATATTTTCTTCAATCATGATTTTTTCAGGGAATATCAAAATAATATTCTTGAACTCAACGATGGGTATCATCATTTCTTGCTGCCGAAGGAATCTGATGACCGAAAAATGACCCTGGAAGGCGGCGATGTAATGGTTGTGACCAAGGATCACCTGCTGATCGGAGTAAGCGAAAGAACAACAATGGAGGCCGCGCATCAGACTATTCAAATGCTTTTTGCAAAAAATGTCGTAAAAAAAATTACGGTAATCAAAATTCCCAAGAAGCGGGACTATATGCATATTGACACCGTTTTCACACAGATACGGCGCGATGCCTGGGTGATGCTGGGCGTTTTCTCCAAAAAATCCATGAAACATGAAAACGAGGATTCCATACAAAGGGCTATGGAAGGATCAAGAAAAGATGAAAAACTAAAGATCATTCAATTTCGCAAAAAGGATTTGGACAATCCCGTTTACTTCGATAACCTCGAAGACCTGCTTTCAGAAATCAGCAAGACAGATCTTGAATGCGAAGGAAAGGTGAAATTTATTTATTCCGGTAATAATGAATTCCCATTTGATGCCCGTGAACAATGGACGGATTCCTGTAATCTTCTCGCTTTAAAAGAAGGAGTTGTGCTTGGATATGACCGGAACGATAAAACCATTGATGCTTTCCGTGAAAATGGATTCGCTGTGGTACATGCCCACGATCTGATCGCACAGCTGGAAGAAGGAACCGCTAAAGTGGAACAGATAAGGGATACATTGATCCTGATGCCTTCAGCAGAACTATCCCGCGCCCGCGGCGGATTTCACTGTATGAGTATGCCCTTATTCAGAGACGACCTATAAATGGAATATGCAAAATACGTCTAAGATTTTAATGATAAGACCGCTTCACTTTGCGTTCAACCCGGAAACTGCGGTCAACAATAGTTTCCAGGTTAAGAGCGATATCGAAAACTTATCAGCGGAAGCTGTCCGGGAATTTGATGCTTTTGTAAACGTGTTGCGAAAAGAGGGTATCGATGTCACTGTGGTAGAAGATTCACCCGAACCGCATACACCTGACGCCATATTTCCCAACAACTGGATTTCCCTTCATGAAGACGGGGTGTATTGCCTGTATCCGATGTTCGCACCCAATCGGAGAAAAGAAAGAAAAACAGAAGTGATTGAACTGATCAGGAAAAAATTTAAATATCATCAAGTCATCGATTTTAGTAAATATGAATCGGAAAACCGATTCCTGGAAGGGACCGGCAGCATGGTGCTGGACCGGGATCAACGGATTGCATATGCCTGCCTGTCGTCACGGACGGATTCCGGTATATTGGAAGATTTCTGTAAAAAACTTCATTACCGGCCAATTGTTTTTCATGCCACTGACAATTCGGGAGAAGCCATTTATCATACCAATGTGATGATGTGTGTTGCTGATCGCTTTGTTGTGATCTGCCTGGATTCCATTCAGGAGCCTGCAGAAAAAAATCGGGTCACTGAAGCCATCCTGGGCAGTGGAAAGGAAATCATTCCCATCAGCCCCGACCAAATGAATCGGTTTGCCGGTAATATGTTGCAACTGGAAAATAAATCAGGTGAAAAAATATTGGTGATGTCCAGTGCAGCCTGGCATGCGCTCCATTCCGATCAAAAGGCAAAACTTGCCATCTATAACCGTTTTCTGTATGCCTCACTCCAAAACATTGAAGCCAACGGCGGTGGAAGTGCCCGTTGTATGATTGCTGAAATTCATACATAAAGATTCGGAAGAAGACTGTTTAACCGAGGAGGATTCAATTCAAATGCTTATTTTTGGGACTTGTTTCGGAAAGATTAAAGAATTTCAATAGTTCTTGCCATTTGATTGAAACCGATTCAACAAATACAACCCTTTTCTAATTAATGCAACAAAAAGTTTCAAAAATTGGTGTGCTCACTTCCGGGGGTGATTCACCGGGAATGAATGCCGCCGTTCGCGCAGTTGTTCGTACCGGAATTTATAATGGACTGGAAGTGTTCGGGATCATGCGGGGTTATAGTGGAATTATAGAAAATGATATTATCCCCTTGCATTCCCGTAGTGTGGCCAATATTATCCAGCGGGGCGGGACGATATTAAAAACCGCCCGGTGTAAGGAGTTCTTTGAATATGAAGGCCGGTCGAGAGCCAATGCCAACCTGAAAAAACTGGGCATTAATGGGCTCATCATTATCGGGGGCGACGGATCTTTTCGGGGTGCTCATAAATTCAGCACCGAATTTGATATCCCCTGTATCGGAGTTCCGGGCACCATCGATAAGGATATTGCCGGAACTGATTTTACAATTGGATTTGATACCGCAGTAAATACGGCTGTTGAAGCGATCGATAAGATCAGGGATACTGCCGACGCTCATGATCGTCTCTTTGTGATTGAAGTCATGGGCCGTGATGCGGGTTATATCGCCCTGCACAGCGGTATTGCAACAGGTGCCGAAAACATTCTGATTCCAGAAAGAAAAACAGATATCGAAGAACTGGTCAGTTCCCTGCAGGAAAAGGAGAAAAGAAAAAAACTGGTGAACCTGGTTGTCGTTGCAGAGGGTGATAACTACGGTGGTGCCGAGGAAGTGGCCAAGGTCGTGAAGCAACGGCTACCCAATATAGACACGAGGGTATGCATACTCGGGCATATTCAACGTGGCGGTTCTCCGAGTTGCCTGGATCGTGTGATCGCCAGCCGGATGGGTTATTCCGCCGTGGAATGCCTGATGGAAGGGAGATTTAACGTGATGGTGGGTATTGTAAACAATAAGATTCATTTCACACCATTGGAAAAGGCAGTTAAGGCTAAACAGAAAATTAGTGATGACTGGCTGAAGATTATTAAGATTTTAGCTTCATAATATATTAAGTAAAAATTTAAAAGTAAAAAAAGGAAGTAAACGACCGGGAAACGTCTGCTTCATACTGGGCCAGCCTTTTACTTTTACATTTGTACTTTCTCAAACCGTTCAAACAAAAACAACCCGATTAGCATGTCAAAAAATCTCGATAAATATATTTACGGCCAGATGGATAAGAAGGCTGGTCTTGAACATACTTTTCATCGCACGAAGATTGTGGCTACTGTAGGCCCGGCCTGCGATACCTATGATAAATTGTTATCCCTGGTTAAAGCCGGAGTGAATGTTTTCCGTTTGAATTTTTCTCATGGCAGTCACGAGGATAAGGCGAAAATCATTGAGCATATTCGAAAAATCAATTCGACCGAACCCTTTAACATTGCGATTCTGGGTGATTTACAGGGTCCGAAACTCCGTGTCGGGGAAATTGAAGGAGGCAGCATGCTGGTTGTAGAAGGTGAAATGCTCACGTTTACCAATACAAAACTGGTCGGAACAAAAGAAAGGATCTATGTGTCCTATCCCAACCTCCATGAAGATGTGAAAATTGGGAATATCATCATGATTGATGATGGTAAACTGGAAGTGAAGGTTATCAGTATAGAAAAAAATCATGACGTTAAGGTCCAGGTAAAACTGGGCGGAACTATTTCTTCCAAAAAAGGAATCAATCTGCCGGACACCAAAATTTCACTACCTGCTATAACCGAAAAGGATGAAGCAGACCTGGCATTCATCATAGAACAGCAACTGGACTGGGTGGCATTATCGTTCGTTCGAAAAGTGAACGATATCGTTGGTTTGAGGGAGAAACTGAACCAAAAGAAAAGTAAGACAAAAATCATAGCCAAAATAGAAATGCCAGAAGCCCTGACCAACCTGCGGGAAATTATCCTGGAATCGGATGGAATCATGGTAGCACGCGGTGACCTGGGCGTTGAACTTCCGGTTGAACAGGTTCCGCTCATACAAAAACAAATCATCCGCAAATCCATACACCGGGCTAAGCCCGTGATTGTTGCGACCCAGATGATGGAAAGCATGATTGATCGTACGAAGCCGAACCGAAGTGAGATTACCGATGTGGCCAACGCTGTATTGGAGGGGGCCGATGCGGTAATGCTCAGCGCAGAAACTGCTACCGGCAACTACCCTACCCTTGTTGTGGAAACCATGCGTAAGATTATCATGGAGGTTGAAAGAACAGACTACCATTATAATCGGGAAGATGAACTCGAACCTCAGCCCCATTCGCCTTCATTTCTTAGTGATGCCATCTGTTACAATGCCTGCAAACTGGCCAAGGACACACAGGCCAACGCTTTGATTGGGATGACCCAGAGCGGATACACCGGTTTTATGTTGTCCAGTTATCGCCCAAAATCACCGCTTTTTATTTTTTCAAAGGAAAAAACGCTGATAAACCAACTCAGCCTCAGTTGGGGCGTACGCGCATTTCACTATGCAGAAGAAGAAAGCATGGATGAAATTGTCGCTGACCTTACTGAGATTCTGAAACAAAGAGGGTTTATAAAAAAGGGAGATGTAATCATTAATACAGGCAGTATTCCTGTGGCTGAACATCTGCCAACCAACCTGCTGAAGATCTCCAAAGTAATTTAACACAAATATGAGAGTATGAGAGTATGGGAGTATGGGTGAGGAAAAAAAAACATACTCCCATATTCCCATACTCTTCGCGTTTAGTGTTTAATTTTTTAGATGTAAAATCATTCCCTCAATCTCGTATTTGTCAGCCATGATGGTCGACAGGTCTTCATTCATCGATGCCTGGATAAACTCCATCGAAGATTTTTTTATTGTACGTGCTGAACTGTGGAATGTGGTGGCGCCTGTTTCTTTTTTCAGATCCAAAATATTCGCATAACGAACGCCGGATCCGGGCATAATCTGAATGCGTCCGTCAGATTGAATCACCAGGTCTCTTATAAGCGGAGCTCCAAGCATTGCAGTCGGCTGCTGACCTGAAGTCAGAATTCTTTCACATCCGATTTCAATAATGTCTTCCAGGGCCTCAAAAGGATTTCGCGTCCAGTCAAAAGCCCGGTGGAAACATACACCCATCGGATAAGCTTTTTCAACCAGGAGGGCTGAATGAATTTTGTCCACTCGGCCGTCCGGCATCAGCATGCCAATAACGACCCCCTCACATCCCGCAGATTTACAGGCTTCCACTTCATTCAACATCACATCGATTTCTTCCTCGGCAAAAAGAAAATCACCTCCGCGGATGCGGATGATGGGCCAGAGTTCAATATCCGTTTTTCTTCGAACCGTCTTAATCAGCCCAATACCCGGTGTTGTACCTCCGGCTGCAGGATCCGCGCAAAGTTCTATTCGGTCTGCCCCCGCTGATGAAGCAATCATTGCCGATTCCAGGTTAAAACAACATATTTCGAGTTTGTTTTTTTCCATTAGGCAAACCAGCTTTCCGATTCATAAATTTTTTCCTCGTTTTCTGAACGTACGGCATAAGTAAATCCTTTCTGAATACAGAATGCACCAAAAGTTCCGTCCTTTTTCATAGCCAGAAATCCTACCTGAAGGTTTTTAGCTTTTTGGGGATCACGATTTACAATTCTTTCAACTGCTTTGCGACAGGAATCCCTGGGAGACAGACCCTGCCGCATGAACTCTACAACCAGGTGTGAGCCTACTATCCGAATAACTTCCTCGCCTACGCCCGTTGAAGTGGCTGCTCCGATTTCGTTATCTACAAAAAGACCGGCCCCGATGATGGGAGAATCACCCACCCTTCCGTGAATTTTAAATGCCATTCCGCTGGTTGTACAGGCTCCACTCAGATTGCCCTTACTATCCAGGGCCAGCATACCAATGGTATCATGGTTTAATGGTCCACCAGGCATCTTTGAACCGGGTGCCGGACCGTACATTTTGTTCTCTACATTGATCATGGGTTCATATTTAGAATCCCTGAGCCAGTCTTTCCAGATTTTTTCACTTTCAGGTGTCAGCAGGTTCACTTTCTTAAAGCCATTGGCCAGCGCGAATTGAAGGGCACCATCACCAGCGAGAACGATATGTGGTGTTTTCTCCATAACCATCCGGGCTACAGAAATCGGATGCACAATAGATTCGAGAAACATGACTGAACCGCAATTGCTGTTTTCATCCATGATGCAGGCATCCAGCGTTACAAATCCATCGCGGTCTGGCAATCCACCGTAACCAACCGAATGATTGTTGGGATCACCTTCAGGGACCCTTACGCCAGCCTCAACGGCATCCAATGCCCTTCCCTGCCTGTTCAGAACGTCCCAGGCTGCGGCATTAGCGGCTTTGCCAAAATCCCAGGTTGAAATCACAATGGGTTTATTTATTGAACGGGCAGATGAATCATCGGTTGTTCTCAGGAACCAGCCGGTCGATGCCAGCAGGGAGGAACCCAGAAACTTTCTTCTGTTGAACATATGTTAGTCGTTTATTATACAATTTAAGGGAATAGTTTCGGGGAGATTGAATTTTACAATGTGAAAAACGTGAAATTGTGGATATGTGAATATGAGGGAATGAAATTTAAAAGTTAATTGTTCATTTCACATATTCACATATCCACAATTTCACATTACCACATTGTTCAAAACATGAAGACACATTTACTTATGCTCCTGCTTTTCACTTCAGGGACAGTATATTCCCAGAGTGCAGCTCCCGACAGCGCCTGGTTTCGGGATCACTATGAAAAAATAGAAAAAGCCATCCCCATGCGGGACGGCATAAAACTATTCACTTCGATCTATGTGCCGAAAGATCATTCGGAAAAACATCCCATCCTCATGGAAAGGACACCGTATAATTGTGCTCCATACGGAGCTGACCTGTACCGCGATTTCTGGTCGGGATATAAAAAGTATTTTTTACTGGAAGGATATATCATCGTCGTTCAGGACGTGCGCGGCAGATGGATGAGTGAAGGCAAATTCGTGGATGTTCGACCGTTTATAAAGGATAAAAAAGCGGGCGATATTGACGAATCCACAGACGCTTTTGATACAATCGACTGGCTAGTAAAAAATACAGATGGCAATAATGGGAAAGTGGGTGTATTTGGAACTTCCTATCCCGGTTTCTATGCAGGCATGGCGGCAGCTTCCGGACATCCTGCTCTGTTGGCAGTAAGTCCACAGGCGCCTGTAACAGACTGGTTCAGGGGCGACGATTTTCACCACAACGGTGCTTTTTTTTATATGGATGGGTTCGATTTTTATGTTGCGGGGGGATTCGGCCGTCCACACCCGGTTCCTGTAAATTATGAAAGTCCGATGCCCGACCCTTATACCAGCAAAGACAACTACCAGTTCTATCTGAGCCAGGGAGCTGACAAAAATTTATTGAAACTAACGGGCGACAGTATTGCTTTTTTTAAAGAAATATATGCGCATCCAAACCTGGATAACTGGTGGAAGGCGAGAAATGCAAGGGTAGCGCAGTTTCAAATCAAACCGGCAATCCTGGTAGTTGGTGGTGAGTTTGACGCTGAAGATTGTTTCGGTGCCTGGAACCTGTACAAAGCGATCCGCTCCCAGAGTCCGGAAACAAATGCAAGGCTGATCATGGGACCCTGGTATCACGAAGAGTGGTCGAGCGCAGATGGTACACACCTGGGCAATATCAATTTTGGGTCAAATACATCGGTCAAATACCAACAGGAAATGATCATCCCGTTTTTCAATCATTATTTAAAAGGAAAAAAAGATCCTGAACTGGCCAGGGCCACTATTTTTTTTACCGGTGAAAATGATTGGAGAACATTTGATTCCTGGCCGACAGCTCTGGCTAAAGATGTGCGGGTCTTTCTCAGGGAGAACAATGGATTGTCGCCACAGGAACCGGAACTCCTTAAGAGTGCTGACGAATACATCAGTGATCCGGCCCATCCGGTTCCGTATACGGAAGACGTTCACTTTAACAGGACCCGGAATTATATGACGGACGACCAGCGATTTGCCAGCCGCCGGCCGGATGTGCTAACGTATCAGAGTAAGATATTATCGGAAGACCTTACCATCGGGGGACCTGTAGTTGCAGATCTTCATGCCAGTATCAGTACAACGGATGCAGACTTTGTGGTGAAGATTATTGATGTGTTTCCCGACAGTCTCTCTTTTCAGCGTGTGGATATATACGCCGAAAAAGATCCTGAAAAAGTCTATCCGATGGGGGGTTATCAAATGCTGGTTCGAGGAGAAATACTAAGGGGTAAGTTCAGAAACAGTTTTGAAAAACCCGAACCATTTCAACCCGGTAAAACGGAAACGGTTCACTTTACGCTGCCAGACGTAGCTCATACGTTTAAGAAAGGGCACAGGCTTATGATACAGATCCAGAGCAGTTGGTTTCCATTGTCTGACCGGAATCCGCAAAAATTCACCGATATCTACACCTGTGATGACCGTGATTTTCAGAAATCAACGATACAAATTTTTCATGACCGGGACAATGCATCCGCCATCATCCTTCCGGTAATTTCCGGAAAACCTGAATAAGCATATGCAGGTGAACTAATAGATTTCAGAATGCGCTTTTTGATTTTTAATTTTGTGATCATTGAGCGAGGAAAAAGAGTGTTATCCCACAGGCATGGAACCCAACAGTAAACAATCACAAATACTCGAACTTTGGCTTGAAGACGTTCAATCGTACATCTACAAGTTGACAGGCCCACCCATGAAACATGCGCGGTTCCAGTTTGACCGGTCCCGGTTCATCTATTCCAGAAAAAATAAAAAAAGCTATGATGAGCTGTCTATTATCTTCCTGAGCCAGTTTCCGGTGAAATACCGGGTAGGTTTTCAACTTGAAATCTGGCATCCGCAAATCAGGCAGGTTAAGGAATCTTTTATGCATGAAATTCTGAATAAGGAATCCTATCTCTGCAGTATTATCCTGGCAACAAAAGATTTTTCATCCCTTGAACCGGATGGACAGTCGGTGAAAGATTTCCCGGTGCGGGACCACAAAGATTTATTTCTGGTCGGAAACAGTCTGGCACAAACGCTGCAATTTGAACTGGTTCCGCTTTGTGATCAACTAAGCACGGTTGAATACATGGATAGTTTTTTTTCAGCGAAGCCGGAATGGTCACTTAACACGCGTAGCGGCGGTAATATATGCACAGACCTGATCGTAGCCGGTTTAAACCATAAAAGAGACCTGCACACCCGTTACGAACAACTGATGCAGGGTATACAGCAAAGAATTGACAACCGGCAGATTCATCCCGATAGCCGGCAGCTCCTGATGCTCTGTTATGAATCAATCAAAAAGTAATTGTCAATTGTTAATGGTCAATTGTCAATTCATTTACTTGCAATTTACACAACATATGCCTTTAGCTTTACGCATTAAGCCTTAAGCCTTAAGCTTTATGCTTATTTAGGTGATTGATTAATTAGCTCTTATTTTCGCAGATTATTTGAAGTAAACAGACTGCATTATGAAAATGGT
>JBGPBW010000068.1:0-19498 GCA_041481385.1 Puia sp. | reverse complement strand
CCGTAGGAATCCTCGCCATACATAATTCATCCTTTAAAAGAGTCTGATGACTCGACCAATTGTCAATGCTGGTGAACCGGAAACCAACTAAATCCGTCCGGTTAGCGAAGAACTCTAAAATCATTAAAGCCATTATCCAGGCGATTCAGGAAAAAAAAGGCGAAAAAATCATATCACTTGATCTCCGTAAAATCCATGAAGCAGTAGCGGATTTTTTTATTGTCTGTGAAGCCGGAAGCACCACACAAGTGAGGGCCATAGCGGATTTCATCGAAACTGAGGTAAAGGAAAAATGTGGTGAAATCCCCTATATGCATGAAGGCCGGCAGGTAATGCAATGGGTGATTATCGACTATATTAATGTGGTCGTTCATATTATGCTTCCGGACAGCCGGCGGTTCTACAAACTGGAAGAAATGTGGAGTGATGCTGTATCGGAGGAACACGAAGGCTGATCATTATAATGTTTATGCCCTTTTTCTGAACTTTTTTATTTCCCAAACATTAATTACAAGAAGGAAGACTAACAAATGCCACAGAATAATATAAAACCGAACGACAGGCCAGGATTTTCACGATTCAGACCTCGCCCGGGAGGAGACGACAATACCCCCAAAAAAGGACCGAGATTCAACATTTATTGGGTTTGGGGCGTAATAGCGATTGTTTTACTTGGATACAATTTTTTAGGCACCGGCTTTACACCCGATGCCAAACATCTGGATTCTGAAATGGAATTCAGAAAAAACATGCTGGAGAAGGGAGACGTTTCCCGGCTTGTACTCGTCACCAATAAAAACCTGGTACGGGTTTATATAAAAAAAGACAGCCTGGACAAAACTTACTACAAGGATCTCCTGGGAAAAACATACCAGGTCGTAAAGACGGAGGGTCCGCAGTTTGAATTCCAGGTGACTAAAATTGACGAGTTTGAAAAAAGACTCTACGATTTCTTCGATAAGAATCCTAACCTCGAAGTTCAAATGCAGTCGGTACAAGAAGGTGACTGGATACCGGGATTGTTGCAGATTGCTCTGCCGATTCTCATTATCCTTTTGATCTGGGTTATGCTCATGCGAAAAATGGGCGGACAGGGTGGAAGTGGTGGCCCGGGTGGCATTTTCAATATTGGTAAATCCAAGGCTACACTTTTTGACAAAGGCACACGCGTAAATATTACATTCAACGATGTGGCTGGTCTCGATGAAGCAAAAGTGGAAGTGATGGAAATTGTTGACTTTCTGAAAAACCCAAAAAAATATACGGCGCTCGGCGGAAAAATTCCAAAGGGTGCTTTGTTGGTTGGTCCTCCCGGAACCGGTAAGACGCTTTTGGCGAAAGCAATGGCTGGTGAAGCCCAGGTGCCCTTTTTCTCAATGAGCGGTTCTGATTTTGTGGAACTCTTTGTCGGCGTAGGTGCAAGCCGTGTGCGCGACCTGTTCAAACAGGCCAGGGAAAAAGCACCCTGCATCATATTTATTGATGAAATTGATGCAATTGGCCGGGCCAGAGGCAAAAACGCAATAATGAGCAATGACGAACGGGAAAGTACTTTAAACCAGCTTCTCGTTGAAATGGATGGTTTTGGCGGAGACAGCGGCATCATCATCCTGGCGGCAACAAATCGTCCGGATGTACTGGATACTGCTCTCCTGCGTCCGGGCCGGTTCGACCGTCAGATCTCTATCGACAAACCTGATTTGAAAGGTCGCGAAGCCATTTTCAAAGTACATCTCAAGCCGATTAAAATTTCTTCCAGACTTGATATTTATAAACTGGCTGAACAAACACCGGGTTTTGCCGGAGCTGATATTGCCAATGTTTGCAATGAAGCAGCGCTGATTGCAGCCCGAAAGGGGAAAGACAGTGTAGAAATGGAAGACTTCCAGGATGCCGTTGACCGGGTTATCGGTGGGCTCGAAAAAAAGAACAAGATCATCTCTCCGGAAGAAAAACGCATTATCGCCTATCATGAAGCTGGTCACGCTATTTGCGGATGGTACCTGGAGCATGCATATCCCCTGCTCAAAGTGACCATTGTTCCCCGCGGCGTTGCGGCGCTTGGGTATGCACAGTATACACCGAAGGAACAATACCTCTATAATACCGACCAGCTGTTCGACCAGATCTGCATGACGCTGGGGGGAAGGGCCAGTGAGAAGCTTAATTTCAACAAAATCTCTACTGGTGCCCAGAATGACCTGCAACAAGTTACCCGGATCGCTTATTCCATGGTGACGGTGTATGGTATGAATGAAAAGATAGGGAACGTTAGTTTTTACGATCCGGCACAGGAAAATCAATTCACCAAGCCTTATTCCGAAGAAACATCCAAACTGATCGACGAGGAAGTACGGAAACTCATTGATAAAGCTTATGAGTTTACCAAGGGTTTACTTACTGAAAAAACACACCAATTGCATTTGCTGGCTGAAGCTCTTCTGGAAAAAGAGGTACTCTTCCAGAGCGATGTGGAAGCGCTGATCGGGAAAAGGCCTTATGAAGAGAAAAGAGCGCTTGATGTTTCTGATCATGAAATCCTGAATGATGTTCCGGATATCAAGATTGCTGAAAACGGAATCCCGGCACCTCCAATACCTGTTCCCCCTGTTGGAGACCTTTAGATCAAGGAATATGCAGATATCCCCCGCAAAAGAAAATATTTTAAAAAGAATCCGGCAGGCGTTGATTAATCCAACGCCTGTCCCTTTTCCGCAAAGTGAAGGGAATTCCAATGTATTCAACCCTCCTTCACAGGAAAATGAAATTGAATTTGCAGAAAACTTTGGCCGGATTCAGGGAAGGTTTCTTTATTGCGCCAATACAGAAGAACTGATCCGGCAATTGAAAGAGTTAGTTAGTCTTCAGGCCTGGGCTCAGGTATTTTGCCGGGAATCGGGATTGCTCCCCCTGTTGCAGGAATCTTTAAAAGGTTTACTCATTAACGAGGACCTCCCTGATGCAGACGTATCCATTACAGGATGTGAGGCGCTGATAGCCAGAACAGGTAGTATTCTAATGAGTTCCGGACAAGACAGTGGAAGGCTGGTCAGCGTATATGCCCCCGTTCATATTTGTATTGCATGGACCCATCAGTTGGTTTATGATATACGTGAAGGCCTGGATCTGCTAATGGAAAAATATAAAAACAAAATACCTTCATTTATTACCATGGCATCTGGTCCCAGCCGCACAGCAGATATCGAGAAAACCCTGGTCGTAGGGGTGCATGGGCCTAAAGACGTTTATGTTTTCCTGGTAGAGGCTCCATGAATTATATTTGCCCATGCAAATCGCTGAGGGCAAAAAAATTTTCTTCATTTCTGACTTCCATCTCGGTTCCCCCGATCGCCTGACCAGCCTGCAAAGAGAGAAGTATATTATCAGATTCCTGGAATCAATTCAGCACGAAGCAGCCGAAATTTTCATCCTTGGGGACTTGTTTGATTTCTGGTTTGAGTATAAGACTGTAGTGCCAAAAGGTTACGTTCGCATTTTGGGTAAACTGGCTACACTCACAGATGCCGGAATTCCGATTCAGTTTTTCGTGGGTAACCACGATATGTGGATGAAAAATTATTTTGAAAAAGAACTGTCTATACCCGTTTATTATGAACCGAAAACTTTTGTACGAAATGGCCATAGATTTCTTATTGGACACGGTGACGGCCTCGGGCCTGGTGACGGTGGTTATAAATTTCTGAAGAAAATATTCAGGAATAAATTCAGTCAACGTCTCTTTGGCATTTTACCACCTGCACTGGGTGTAGGTCTCGCTAATTATTTCAGCCACAAAAGTCGTATTGCCACTCAACAAACGGAAGAAAGATTCCTGGGGGAGGATGGAGAGTGGCTGATTGAATATTGCAAAAAAAAGATGAAGGAAGAAGCCTACGATTATATGATTTTCGGGCATCGGCATCTGCCTATTGATTTCAGGTTTCCCAATGGTAGCCGATATATAAACCTGGGTGACTGGATCCGGTATTTTACATACGCGTGTTTTGATGGAGATCAACTTACCCTGAAAAGCTTTGATCCGGCACTCGATAGTCTGATCGTCAGAAAATGAAAAAAATCATTCTCTATATCATATTTGTTTTTTTTCTGGGAAAACTTTCGGCCCAGGATACGGACAGCCTTCCGCAGATGGCCCGTTTTATTTCGGGGGCATTTGTAGATTTCCAAGTGGACAACCTGGGTAATATTTTTGTACTCACGCCTGATAACCAGCTAAAAAAATACAATGCAGCCGGAGATTCGCTGGGTGTTTTTAACGATGTCCGACGTTATGGTAAAGTTGCCTATATCGATGTAACTAATCCATTGAAGATTTTACTCTTTTATGAAGAATTTGGCACCATTGTTATGCTGGACCGCTTCCTGAATAATATCAACAGTCTCGACCTGCGGCAATTGGGTTTCTACCAGGTTACCTGCATCGGGCTTGCTTATGATAATAATATTTGGGTTTACGATGCCCTTGCCGGTAAACTAAATAAAATATCCAGTGATGGTACCCAGATCAATCAAACCAACGACATTCGCCCTTTTACTGATTCCGTGCCTGAACCGACCGTGCTGACCGACCAGGGAGGTTTTGTTTATTTATTTGATCCACACCAGGGCGCATTTGTTTTCGACCATTATGGCGGCTATCAGAAACTCATCCCCTTAAAAAACTGGCGGCATTTTTCCGTAATCAATCAAACCATATTGGGTTGGAACGGTCGCGAATTCCTGAAGTACGACGGGAAATTGGGGGGCGAAGAAAAAAAGCAGATTCCGGCCTACTATCTGCCGGCGCTTAAAATTCTCATCATGCCTGATTTTTTATACGTGCTAAAGGCAGATGGCATTCATGTCTATAAGAACTGATTGTTATGAATGATTTCTGGAACCAGATTATATTGGACAACCCCCTGAGGAAATACCTGTTTGTATGTATCGCCATTCTGCTTGGCCTTTTGTTCAAGCGTATTTTTTCAAAATTTGTTGCAGGTCTTTTGTTCCGGGCGGCCTCCAAACTGGGTAAAGGCATCGATAAGAATGCCTTCGTCAAACTGCTGCTCGATCCCCTGGAAATATTCCTCGTATCCTTCATTACCATAGCGGGGATTGACAAGCTGAAATTCCCAACAGCTTTAGAGTTCGAATTTTTCGAAGTGCCTTTTAAGTCTGTCGTTCACGGTTTGGCAAAGACGATACTTATTGTGGTATTTATCTGGCTGCTGTTGCGCATTATCGATTTTATAAGCCTTTTGGTTAAGGAAAAAGCGCGATTGACAGGGGGAGTCAAGGATCACCAGCTGGTAGTTTTTTTCAGAGATTTTCTAAAGGTCATTATTGGCATAATTGGTCTGCTGATGGTCCTGGGAATCGGTTTTGGACTTGAAGTGAGCAAGGTTTGGACAGGCCTTGGACTGGCAGGTGCAGCCCTGGCCCTTTCGTTGAGAGAAAGCATAGAAAACCTGATTGCTTCTTTTATTATTTTTTTTGATAAACCTTTTATGGTGGGCGATGCGGTTAAAGTAAACAATATATCCGGTGCCGTTGAACGAATCGGACTGAGAAGCACACGCATCCGGACAGATCAGAAAACCTATGTTACTGTTCCTAATAAACAAATGGTGGACAGCATCGTGGATAACCAGACCCTCCGTACCTATCGAAAAGCGGAGATCAGGCTGCAATTGGAATCAGCCACAACTTCAGAAATAATTGATCTTTTTGTGGAAGATTGCCGTAAACTCCTGGCTGATAAAACTTTTATCAGCGATGCCACCGTCTTCCTCATGGATATTTCGGGAACTTTTTTTCAGGTAAATATCGATTATTTTACAGCTCCCATTCCACTCGTAGAATTCAATGAAATCAGGCAGGAACTGAATCTGGAAATTTTAAAACTGATGGAAAGAAGGAAGTTAATCGTTGCAGGTTCAGGAATGACAGTAAAGTTAGAGAATTTGAAAACTGTGTAATAGTATATTCAATCTTTCAATTTTCAAATTATGTCAGTCTCGCCTTCATCTCCAGCAGGAATCGTTTAACTTCCTCCAGTTTCTTGATTGTTTCAAATTTCTCTTCCGCTTTTGAATTTTTCCTGAGAAAATCTTTTGCACCTTCGATGGTGTATTTCCGTTGACGGAGCAAATGGTAGATCAAATGGAGATTCTTGATATCCACAGGCCGGAAGTAACGGTCGCCTTTTTTATTTTTCTTGGGCTGCAGAATGCTGAATTCAGCTTCCCAGAAACGAAGTAGCGACTGGTTCACGCGGAACATCTCGGCCACTTCGCCCATGGTATAGTACTGTTTCAGAAAAAGGACTTCGTCTTCAGGAATCTGGATCAGGTCGGCTTCTTCCGATATCTGACGAATGGATTTCCTACCCCTGCCAGATTTGAGTTTTAGTGTTGGATCAGCGGCCGGAATATCGGTGGAAGGCTCCTCTGTGAGGATATCAACAGCAGGTTCAATATGCATTTGTAATCCAGGTTCCACCTGATCGCCAGCTGTAATATTGGAATCAGTTGTCTTTAATTTCTTCAATCTCACACCCACATTCACTGGTTGGTCTTCCTGCACGGGCTGAACATCCTGTGGCAGGTTTGCTTCTTCAACAAAATTCATGGAGATCTGGGAGAACGTCGTCATGCTGATTCAAAAATAACAAAAACTATTCCGAAACGGCCTAAAGTTTTCCGAAAAAATTAGTCAAAACTCTGGTTACTCGAAGAAGCGAGTTTTAATAGCCGGTCGTATTGTTCAGGTGTTATGTCGTTGTAGAAATAGAATACCGGGTCAACAGGTTCCCCGTTTCGGTGCACTTCATAGTGACAATGTGGCCCCGTGCTTTTACCTGTACTGCCCACCCATCCGATCACTTCTCCACGTTTAACTTTTTGACCAGGGCGTACTTTTACTTTAAACATATGTCCAAATAATGTAGCATATCCATATCCATTATGTATTACAACATGATTGCCATATCCGTTTCCGGTATTTCCGGCAGTTTCCACCACACCATTTGCGATTGCATAAATCGGTGTGCCGATCGGGGCCGCAAAATCCAGTCCCGCATGAAATTTGGTTGTTTTATACACCGGGTCTACCCTGTATCCAAACCCGGAAGCGATTCTTTTCAGGTCTTTGTTACTTACAGGCTGTATGGCCGGCGTACAGGCGAGCAACAGTTCCTTATTCTTAATAAAACCATTTATTTCATCGTAGGATTTTGTCTGCGAATGAATCCGTGCACTTAGACCATTCAGGGAAACACCAATGGAAGTAGCCAGATTCTCCTGATCCATCCCCTGGACCAGCTGGAATTCCTGTTGCTGGGCCAATGACTTTGCCCGCGCACTATCTGGTATCGGGTTGGCTTCGAATATAGTCCTGTACACTTCGTTATCACGCTTTTCAAGTCCGCCGATCTGCTCCTGCATTTTTTTAATCTGTTCACTAAGTACAAAATAATTGTCTTTCAATGCTTCATTGGTTTGCATCAGCCTTTTTTCATTCGCCGAGGGGAAATAATGATAAGCAAGCGTCAGGAGGATTAGGGCGGTAACAATGGAGGCCGATAAAAAGCCAAGAATACGCAGCAGGGTTACGCGTAAGGGGGTTTCCAGTTTTTCGTACCGGAGGGTATTGGTATTATAGTAATATTTGATCTTTTTCATGCAGTCCCATCATACAGGTCCACTGTTTACGAAGTGGACGCTGTACCTTTGCAGCGCCTGATTAATAACGCAAGTGTACTAATTATTATCCTTTTATAAACTCCGATTTAAAGATTGTCTGTTAAAATATGATGGAAAGCACAGAGATACGGGATAAATTTCTTGATTTTTTTAGAGCTAAAGCACATGTCGTTGTGCCTTCTGCCCCGATAGTGACCAAAAATGACCCGACTCTTTTATTTACCAATGCGGGCATGAATCAATTCAAGGATTATTTCCTTGGAAATAAAACGCCTCCTCATCCCCGGGTCGCCGATACCCAGAAATGCTTACGGGTAAGCGGTAAACATAATGACCTCGAAGAAGTGGGTGTGGATACTTATCACCATACGATGTTTGAAATGTTGGGCAACTGGAGTTTTGGTGATTATTTTAAAAAGGAAGCCATTGAATGGAGCTGGGAACTGTTAACCCGGGTATATCAAATCCCTGTGGATCGAATTTATATTACCATATTTGGTGGGGATAAGACTGAAAAACTCGATCCCGATGAGGAAAGCAGAAGAGAATGGTTGAAATGGGTTGGTTCTGACCGCGTCCTGGCCGGCAGTAAAAAAGATAATTTCTGGGAAATGGGTGAAACGGGACCCTGCGGACCCTGCACGGAAATTCATGTTGATTGCCGGCCGGAGGAAGAAAGAAAAAAAATGGACGCTGTGCAACTCGTTAACCAGGATCATCCGCAGGTCATCGAAATCTGGAATAATGTATTTATTCAGTTTAACCGGTTGAGGACAGGAGTACTGGAAAGTCTTCCATCCAGGCATGTAGATACGGGAATGGGTCTGGAGAGGCTGGTACGTGTATTACAAAATAAACAAAGTAACTACGATACAGATATTTTCAGCGGCTCCATCGCTGCGGTAGCAAGAATAACCGGGAAGAATTATTCAGGTTCGGAAACCGAAAAAAAAGACATTGCATTCCGGGTAATCGCGGACCATATCCGCGCTATCGGTTTTACGATTGCCGATGGTCAGCTGCCGTCCAACACCGGTGCGGGTTATGTAATACGCCGAATTCTGCGACGCGGGGTACGGTATTATTATTCCTATCTCGATTACAAGGAACCTTTACTATACCAGCTTGTTCCTTCACTTGCAGTCCAGTTTAAAAATGTATTTCCTGGATTATTCGAACAACAGTCATTTGTAGAAAAGGTAATCCGGGAAGAAGAGGAAGCTTTTCTCCGAACGCTGGATAAAGGAATAAAAATTTTCAACGATTATATTGAGAATGGTGCCACACAGAAAACTGAGGCAGACTGGCACCTGAAAAAAAGGATATCTGGTGCTTTTGCATTTAAGCTGAATGATACATATGGATTCCCCGTCGACCTGACTTCACTTATGGCCAGGGAAATCGGGTGGACGGTTGATGAAAAAGATTTTGAGACAGAATTGCAAAAACAAAAAGACCGGTCGAGAGCAGCGGGTCAAATGGATACCGGTGACTGGGTGGCTGTGCATGAAAACGGTAAAGTAGTATTTTCCGGGTATACAGAATTAAACACCCAGACCGAGATCACCCGATGGCGAAGAGCAAAGATTAAAGGGAAAGAATTGTATCAGTTGGTGCTGGGTAAAACTCCGTTTTATGCGGAAAGCGGCGGGCAGGTTTGTGATACCGGCATGCTGACAATCGCAGGAGAAAATATTGAAGTACTGGACACAAAAAAAGAAAACGACCTGATCCTGCATTTTACTGATAAACTGCCTGCAGACCAGCACGGACCCGTCCTCGCCAGTGTGGATGCACAAAAAAGAAAAGACACAGCCGTTCATCATACCGCTACACATTTGCTTCATGCCGCTTTGAGAAAAGTGCTTGGAACACATGTCACACAGAAAGGATCATTGGTAAATGCAGAACACCTGCGTTTCGATTTTTCACATTTTTCCAAACTCACAGATTCCGAATTATCGGAAATTGAACATATGGTGAATGAAAAAATAAGGGAAAATATTCCGGTTGTCATAAGGGAAATGCCGAGGGATGAAGCGCTGAAAACAGGTGCTATGGCTCTTTTCGGGGAGAAGTATGGAGACCGTGTGCGCGTAGTTATCATCGATCCGTACTATTCAGTAGAGTTGTGCGGGGGAACCCATGTCGGATCTACCGGCGAACTCGGTCTGTTTAAAATAAAATCAGAATCTGCTATTGCAGCTGGTGTTCGCCGTTTGGCGGCCGTCGCGGGACGGGCAGCAGAAGAATATATCGCTAATGAACTGCTCATATTATCTGCAGTTCGCCAGCAATTAAATAATCCAAAGGATCTTAGAAAAACCCTGGTTGATCTATCTGCCGAAAACAGTGTCCAACGTAAAAAAATAGAATCACTGGAACTCAGGCAGGCTGGTCAGCTAAAGCAAGACCTGGTAAAAGGTCTCCAGCGACATGGCTCTTTTTCTTTCATCGGATATTTAGGTGAGAGCCCCGGCCCTGATGCTGTCAGAAAACTCGCCGGTGAACTCAGACAGGAAATGCCCGATCTGCTCCTGGTATTATGCACAATTACTGACGGAAAACCCTTCGTAGTGATTGGTCTGGGAGACAGGCTGGCAAGCGAAAAACAGCTGGACGCGACAAAAATTGTCCGGGAAATTGTCGCGCCGAAGATTAAAGGCGGCGGAGGCGGACAGAAAACACTGGCTACTGCGGGTGGCCAGGATGCCGGCTCGCTCGAAGCGGTGATTG
This sequence comes from Puia sp., assembly GCA_041481385.1. Taxonomy (GTDB): domain Bacteria; phylum Bacteroidota; class Bacteroidia; order Chitinophagales; family Chitinophagaceae; genus Puia. The sequence goes on along the minus strand of JBGPBW010000068.1, from coordinate 9,056 downwards.
CCGGTGTAAAGGCGCTTCTTTAATTTAAATGTCGGAACTCGATTTCCCTGTTTCTTAAATAAGAAAGGCGTTAAGCGTTAAAGCTTTAAGGGTAGAGCATAAAAACTCTGTTAAAGATTCCGAAACTCTTTTATCCGAATATTTTCGTATTTCAAAAATATCCCTATATTTGAAATACGAAACTTGACGTAGATATAAAAACAAAATTTACAGAGATGAAAAAATTCATTTACCAGGCGGCATCGGTAGGTGCACTTTGTTTGGCAATAAGTTACCAGACCCTGGCTCAGGCTGTGGTTTCACCGGCTCCTCCTGCACCTCCGGTTCCAAAACAGGTAAGTCCTGATAAAGCCGATCAAAAAGAAATTATTATCCGGCAGAAGGGTGATAAAGACACTAAAATTACAGTGGAAATTAAAAATGGGGATCTTTTCATCAATGGAAAACCTGCCGATAAATTCGATGACAAAGATATCATCGTTGAAAAGCGGGATTTGGATGAAGGAGATGTCATTGATGTTCCGGAATTATCTTACACACCATCTCCTTTCCGGGAACGGGAATGGGAAGATGCTGCAAGGGGGTATCAAAAAGCAGAGATTGACGCGCAGCGGCGGAACATGGATGCACAACGGAAAATGCTGAAATCAATCAGGGTCAGAGTGAATGAAGCTTTCCTGGGGGTTTCCTCCAAAAAGACAGATAAACAAGGGGCCAGCGTGCTGGAAGTCACTAAAGGGAGTCCTGCGGAAAAAGCGGGAATCTTAAAAGGCGACCTCATTATCCGGGTGAATGAAACTAAAATTACAGATCCCGAAAACCTGTATGAAACCATTCACAATTTCAAAGCGGGAGATAAAGTGAAGATTGTATTGGTCCGTGGAGGAAAAGAACGAACCGTTACCGCAACACTGGAAAAAGATGATCAGTTGACCAAGGATTTTAACTACAATTATAATTACAATTTCAAAATGCCGGACATGCAGGAAATGCCCGATATGGGTAGTATGCATGTGGAACCCTGGTGGGGACCAAGACCCCCCAAGCTCGGGATCAAAGCCCAGGATGCAGAAGACGGAAAAGGTGTTAATGTTCTGGAAGTGGAAGACAGTTCCGCAGCTTTTAAAGCGGGTCTGAAGAAGGGAGATATTATCCTTCAATTTGACGGGAAGGCAGCAAACAGTACCAGCGAACTTGTCGACGACTTGCGGGATGCCAGGCAGAAACCTTCTGTAAAAGTAAAAATTCAACGCGGCGCGATAACTCAGGAAATAGATATTAAAATACCCAGAAAACTTAAAACTGCTGAGTTATAAGACGACAAATGAATTCATAAAAACTTCCTGCATTTTTTTACCTTCGTGCACTGGATAGAACTGGTTCACGCCAAGCGCAGAGAACCGGCTGAAAGCTGGCTATACTTTGCGCTTTTGTTGTAACCGGATCTTACCCGATAATGATATGCATCCAGAAGTTTATGAAACAGTCGTAGGGCTTGAGGTTCATGCCCAGTTGCTTACAAAAACCAAATTGTTTTGTGCCGATGAAACGGTTTTTGGTGCCGAACCGAATACGCATATAAGCCCCGTTACACTGGGTTATCCCGGCACCCTGCCCGTTCTGAATAAAGAGGCCGTTCGCATGGCAATAAAAATGGGCCTCGCCTGCCATTCGGAAATTGAAACATGGAATTATTTTGCACGCAAAAATTATTTTTATCCTGATCTTCCGAAGGGATACCAGATATCACAGCATACAACACCCATCTGCAAAGGAGGATATGTGAATATTTCCGCTTCGTCAGTGGACAAGAAAATTTTATTGAACCGAATTCATTTGGAGGAAGATGCCGGCAAAAGCATGCATGATCTAAACGATCAGTACACGGATCTGGATTTTAACCGGGCAGGCGTCCCATTGATAGAAATCGTTACCGAACCCTGTCTGAACAGCGCGGACGAAGCCGTAGCCTTCCTCACCAACCTCCGCCGTATACTCCGTTACCTGGAAATCTGCGATGGCAATATGGAGGAAGGAAGCCTTCGTTGTGATGCAAATGTCTCGATTCGGAAAGCCGGAGAAAAAGCATTGGGTACCAAAGTGGAAATTAAAAACATGAATTCCATCCGAAATGTAAAAAGGGCGATTGAATTTGAAGCGAATCGAATGCGTGAACTCGCAGATAAAAACCAGCTCATTAACCAGGAAACCCGAAGTTTTGACGCCCTCAACGGGATCAGTTTTTCCCTGCGATCCAAGGAAGAAGCGAATGACTACCGCTACTTTCCCGATCCGGATCTTCCACCTTTTGAAGTAAGTCCCGAACTTCTGAATATTATTAAACGAACCATCCCTGTACTACCGGAACAGCTTGTAGCCCGTTATATGGAAATCTATAACCTCAGCCGGTACGATGCGGAAGTAATTACCGATGATAAGGAAACAGCCGATTATTTTGAATCGCTGCTTAAGTGTACTTCTTCCTATAAAGCCGCAGCCAACTGGATGCTCGGGCCGATAAAATCATACCTGAATGAAACCGGTACTTCCATTTCCAATTTCCCTTTGAAACCGGAAGTTATGGCTTCACTCATTGCCCTGATAGAAGAGGGCAGTGTCCATTTTTCAACAGCTTCTTCCCGGATTTTTCCTGAATTGGTTTCAGGGACCAGCACCGATCCGCGCCAGCTGGCCATAGATATGAACCTGATCCAGACAGATGATCAGAAGCAGATCCTGGAATGGGTCAATCTGGCTATGGAAAAAATGCCCGATAAAGTCTTGGAGTATAAGAAAGGAAAGAAAGGATTGCTGGGATTGTTTGTCGGTGAGGTAAAAAAGATCTCCAAGGGGAAAGCAGATCCCCAGTTAACCAACCAACTGCTCATTCAAAAATTAGAAAAATAACCTTTAATATTCAGTATGAAAAAGTTAATGGCACTTCTTCTGTTTTCAGCACTCCTCTTGATCTCCTGTAAGAATGGAAATACGGGTGGGTTTGAAATAAAGCTTACTTACAGCAATGCTGACCGATGGATAAACACCCAGAACGCTAGCAAGGCAGACAGCTGGGTTTTCCTTGAACAAATCGTTTATGGGAAACCACAATTACCCGTGATCATCGATTCGCAAAAATTATCAGGCAGCTCCGGTAACCTGACATTTCACGCTAAGACTAAGGAGCAGGGTATCTTTGAACTCATCGTAGGAGAAAATGCACTGGCCATTCCGCTGATCAATGACGCTTCGGAAATACAGGTCAGCGCCGATCTCGGTAAAACAAAGGATTTTTATACGGTATCCCGTTCTCCGGCCAGTCAGGAACTACAGGTGCTGCTGGACAATGTTGGTCGTAAAAATAATGAAATTCAGGGAGCATTCAATGATCTTGACAGCTTGAAAAGAATAAATGCACCGGACAGCGTTCTGGTATCGGCAAGTATCACCAAGAATACGGCCATCCTGGAATTAAACAATTATCTGAAGAACTTTATCCGCACGACAAACAATGCAACCCTGGGTGTTCTGGCCCTTGGATGGGCGTCAAGAAGCCTTCCCCCATCGGAGATGGATAGCTCGCTGAATAATTTAAAGACCCGGTTCCCCGGGAATGCATTTTTAGCTGAAATGGAAAAAGGGAGCCAGCAACAACCCGCTCAATCCTCATCAGGTGAATCATGGGTTGGTAAGACAGTCCCCGACCTCGTCATGCAGGATGTGAATGGTAAGGACCTTTCCATCAGTTCCTTTCGCGGGAAATACCTACTTATCGATTTTTGGGCCAGCTGGTGCGGCCCCTGCCGAATGGAAAATCCCAATGTGGTGAAAGCTTATAATGATTTCAAGGGAAAGAATTTTATTATACTCGGAGTGTCTTTGGATAAAGACAAAGATTCCTGGAAAAAAGCCATCAGCCAGGATCATCTCAATTGGCCCCAGATGAGTGATTTGAAATACTGGAACAGTCAGGCTGTTGAAACGTTTGGATTCCAGGGCATCCCGTTTAATGTGCTCGTGGATCCTTCAGGTAAAGTGATTGCGCAGGAACTTCGCGGTGAAGAACTCACTTCAAAACTCAAACAGGTTCTAAACTAAATTAGTATGGGAGTATGAGAGTATGAGCGTGTGGGAGTCCGAATACGACGAACTCTCATGCCCCGAAACTCTCATACTCACATACTCTCATACTTTCCTTTTTTCTTCCGACTGATTGCAATTAATAACGCAGGTAAAAATACAAGATTCGTAATTGTCGCCATCACGAGCGTTAATGAAGTTAACCAGCCAAGCGCCTGTGTTCCTCCGAATCCGCTGAAACAGAAAATCACAAAGCCGGCAATCAGTACCAATGAAGTATATACGATGCTGATCCCTGTGGAATGAATGGTTTTAATTACGGTTGCTACTATACTGTGTCCGGCATAACTGTCCTGCTTATAGTTTACCAGAAAACGGATGGTAATATCAATTGCGATTCCGAGCGCGATACTAAAGACTAATACGGTGGAAGGTTTTAACGGAACGCCGGCCCAGCCCATAACGCCTGCAGTTATGACCAGGGGAATTACATTGGGCAACAGGGAGCAGATCAGGATCCTGAAACTGCGGAACAGGTACAACATACAAGCCGCGATCAGCAGAAAGGCCCAGACGATGCTTTGTTTCAGCCCACTGATGATAAACGCACTTCCTTCAAGGAAAGTCACCGTCGTTCCCGTAAATTCAATGTGGTAATGTGCGGTATCAAATAATTCATTTGCCCGGGTTTGCACATCGGCCAGGATCAACGGCAGTCGGATGGAACCTACATCTGCCATATTCACACTGATACGAAGGATTTGTCTGTTGCTGTCAACAAAACTGTTTGCCAGTTTCAAAACGCCACTGGGTTTATTGTTGCTATCAGTTTTCATACTTAAATATGGAGCCAGGAAAGGAAAGTCAAAATCATTTGGCAGCCCATATTTTAAGGAGTCATTATTATAAAATGCCTGACGCACAAATTTTAAACCCTCTACAATCGAAAGAGGTCTCGCCATTACCGAACTGGAATCGATATAGGATGAGAGGCTGTCGATTTTTGAAAAGTTTCCGCGCATATTGATTCGCATACCATTTTTTCTTTTGGTATCGATCAGGATTTCCAGCGGCATAACTCCTTTGAAGTTCTTTTCAAAAAACTTGAGGTCGGCATAAACCGGATCCGTTTTGGGCAGATCGTCCAGAATAAAAGCTTCTGACCGCAAACGGGTGATGCCCAGAACAGAAATGCCCAGTATGATCAGGGTACTAATGAAGATAATTTTTTTATGGTGGAGGGCCCATATTTCCAGCCAATCCAGCAGGGTAATCAGCCATGTGTTGGTCAGGTATCGGGTATGCCGCTCTTGAGGAGCTGGCAGATAACTGAGTGCTGCGGGGATCAGAATAATGGAAATAAAAAAAAGCAGCATGATATTAATCCCGGCCACCACACCAAATTCCTTTAAGATGGCACTCTTGGTAAGTGCAAATACACCAAACCCGATAGCTGCAGCAATATTACAAAACAGGGTCACAATACCCATTTTACTGATCATTTCAATCAGTGCTTTTCTTTTTTCGCCCGTATCGCGGAAAGCCGTATGGTATTTATTCAGAAAATAAATGCAGTTCGGAATGCCGATCACTACAATCAACGGAGGTATCAGTGCATTGAGGAGGGTGATCTTATAACCGAAGAGATGCATGGTGGCGAGACTGAAAACGACGCCCATGATGACCACCGCAAGAGACAGGATCATATTACTTATGCTACGGAAAAAAATCAACAGGATCAACGCAGAGAGTAACACAGACCCAAGCAGGAACCATTTCATTTCCGAGGCTACTTTAGTCGCCATATTGGTTCGGATCAGGGGGAGACCGCTATAACGCATTCCGACCTGATGGGCGGCGCCAAACCGGTTTCCGGCATCTACGATATTACTCACTACGGCGGTCCTGGCAGCGGAATTCATGATCTGTTTATTCACGCTGATGGCCGTCATATATGCGTGGGTGGCCGGATTATAAAGGAGGCCACGGTAAAATAACAGGTTTTCGAAAATTTTCCTGGCACTGTCCAGTGAGTCCTGAGATGTGTAGGGCCCTGAAAATATTTGCCTGGCTTCAAGTTTTTCGGTGTTTTCATTTTTATTCAGGATAATGGCATCCGGGATACTCAAAACCTGTTCAACACCCTTTATTTTTTTCAAGTCCCGGCTCATCTGCCGGAAATCGTTAAAAACATCCTTGTTGAATAAGCTGTCTGTTTCCACACCAATCACGAGGAGATTGCCGTCATCCCCGAATTTTTTAAGAAAATTTTGATAGGCCTGGTATTTCGGGTTATCAGTCGGAATGGCTCGTGTATATTCATAACTTAACTCCACTTTCGAAGCCTGGTAAGCCGCATATATAAGTACTGCAGCCATCAGTAACAGCAGGGTCATACGATACTTCAAAATAAAAACAGCAATTCGTTTCCACATCGGAATGATATTTTGATAATCTAGCAGGTTGCCCGGCAAAGAAACTTATTTTAACCGAATTTCGCAGGAATCCGTTTGGACATGATTCACAAAACAAAAGGCATTGTACTTCGCTCTGTGAAATATGGGGAGACCAGTATGATCGTGACCCTCCTGACCGAACTTTTAGGATTACAGTCTTACCTGGTAAATGGTGTTCGAAGCCAGTCCCGCAAAACAGGAACGAAGGCAGGAATGTTTCAACCCTCTGCCATGCTGGACCTTGTGATCTATCACCAGGAGGCCAAGAACCTGCAGCGGATTAAAGAGTATAACTGGGGTCATTTATACCAGTATATTTTTTCCGATGTTGTTACCCATGCCGTGGCTTTGTTTATGATCGAACTCCTGCAGAAATGCCTGAAACAACCGGAAGCCAATCCGGAACTGTTTTATTTTATGGAAGACACACTTATGGGTCTGGATCAGGCTTCCGGGAAAGTGCAGTCGAATTTCCCATTGTTTTTTGCACTTCATCTTTCGGGCTTTTTCGGATTGCGGATCGACGACAATTACTCAGACAAAAGAACCTATCTCGATCTGCAGGAAGGATATTTTACGGAAGAAAAGCCAAATCATATGCATTACCTCGAAAATCCCCTGAGCGGCATCAGTTCTCATCTGCTCAAGATCATGCAACCGGTTGAATTGGGAGATTTGCCATTGAATAAAGAAAAGAGGAGACAGCTGATGGAGGCGTATGAATATTTTTATTCCATCCACATTCCGGGTTTCACCCCACTTAAAACCCTGCCGGTACTGCGAACACTACTGGAAGTGTGAGAGTATGAAAGCATAAAAGTATGGAAGTATGGAAGTATGGAAGTGACTATTTAACCTCCACACTTTCAAAGTATCCTCCTGCAGCTACTCCCTGAATTGATTTCTCCGTCCGGAACATTTTCAATTAAAACGATTCCGGGTTTTTTCTTTTTTGCGAATTCACCCAGTTGTTCATCGAACGACAATGCCCGGGCTCCGTTGGATGTAGCCCAGACCAGCATGCTGGATGTGGGAATGAAGGGAAAATGTTGTTTGATCAGTTTCATTTCTTCCAATATGCTTAGCTGTTTGTTGCTGGCCAGGCTATCTGTTCCCAAAACCACGGCGCTGTTCTTTTTTATCAGGGCGGGAATATCGGGTAGCCTGTTTTCTATATATAGGTTAGCGTTCGGACATAAACAAAGAAATAATCCCTGGTGGAAGTTGAGGGCCAGGGTTATATCAGCTTTATCCATAAACGTGTTATGAACGAGAAGGATCCGGGAGGCTGTTTTCAATTTATTCAGATAAACAGGAAGACTATGTTTTCCGGGAGCCTTAAAATGGGTATTGTCTATTTTTAATCGTGCATACATAACCGGTAGACCGCCACCTCCGGTTTCGAAAAATTCATTTTCAGCCGCTGATTCCTGGTTATGAATCGTAATGGTTTTACCACGAAATTCCGGGATCATCAGGTCCCAGAGCCGGGTCGAAATGGAGTAGGGGGCATGGGGATTTAATGAAAGGTGATCTTCATCCTTTAAATTTTGAATAAATAATTCCGCTAATTCTTTTCCGTTGTTGAATCGGGAAACGGCCTGTGACGGCGACCAGCCCAACAATTCAATAAAATTGTAATAGAAAAGCCGCCGGGAAGATTTAACAACCAAAGAATCAGCCGAGTTACAGATATCGCCCACAGCCACAATACCCGCTCCCTGCATTTGAGATTCCGCCGCCTGCATGGCTGCCAGAATGGATTCCTGCGTCTCCTTACGCCGGCTGACAACGGATATTACGAAATCAAACAGCCCCTGATTCTCGGGAATCTGCCCTTTAAGGTGGCTGAGTTCGATATGGCAGTGGCAGTTGATAAAACCGGGTGAAAGAAGTCCTTGAAAGCTTTCAATTTCACCTCCTGCCTGGTCTTCCTTTACAACAGCTTCAATGCTGCCATCTGGTTTGCAAATCAAAACCGTATCGGAACCATGAAGGGTAAATCCGTCAAACAAATAGTCAGCTTTCAATTTCCGATAACTCATGGTTCAGTTAACTTTGCAGCAATATAAATTTTTCGCAGGTTATGATTGATAAACTGGATGCCATCCGGGCAAGATTTGATGAACTGGGCGTTGCACTTACGAATCCGGCCATTGTGAACGATAACAGAAAATTCAGCGCTACCAGTAAAGAATACAGGAGTCTGGAGAAAATCGTGCAATCCTATGACCAGTATCGCAATCTGCTGGAAGACCTCGCTTTTAACCGGGAAGCCTTAAATGGCGAGGATGATGAGTTACGCGAGCTTGCAAAAATGGAAACCGCCGCCCTGGAAGAAAAGAAAATGATGATGGAAGCAGCTATAAGGCAGCTTTTAATACCAAAGGATCCACAGGATGAAAAAAATGCAATTATTGAAATTCGGGCAGGTACCGGAGGTGATGAGGCCAGCCTGTTTGCCGGCGACCTCCTGAGGATGTATATGAAATATTGTGAAAGGAAAGGATACCGGACAGCTCT
>JBGPBW010000067.1:0-19602 GCA_041481385.1 Puia sp. | reverse complement strand
GACGGCCGTGTTCCTTTCGTGGTTCCCAACGTGCTCGATTCCATGGCGGGAGGATCTGCAGGTTGGGCCGATGTAGCGACGATCATTCCCTGGAATATGTGGCTGGCTTATGGCGATCGCAAAATTTTGGACGATCAGTACGTTAGTATGAAAGCCTGGGTAGATTTTATGCAGGCCCACAGTCGCGATTACCTTTGGAATACGGGATTTCATTTCGGGGACTGGCTTTTTTACCGGCCGGCAGATGATAATGATGGCAGGTCGGCTGTTACCGACAAATATCTTATTGCCCAATGTTTTTTTGGGCATTCGGCACAGTTGCTGGTCAATGCAGCTGTCGTTTTGAATAAACCGGGAGATGTGCGACAATATTCCGATCTGCTGAATCATATTAAAGAGGCGTTCATGAAAGAGTATGTTACACCTTCCGGCCGATTAATATCTTCTACGCAAACTGCCTATGTGTTGGCGCTTCAGTTTGATATGCTGCCTGAGAATCTGCGGGTGCAGGCAGCCCGCCGGCTGGCTGACAATGTTGGGAGCTATGGCGATCACCTCACCACAGGTTTTCTCGGAACGCCCTATCTCTGTCATGTACTGAGCCGGTTTGGTTATGACACTGTGGCTTACAAATTATTATTGCAGGAAACCTATCCATCCTGGTTGTATCCGGTAAAAATGGGTGCAACAACCATCTGGGAACGGTGGGACGGGCAGAAACCTGACAGCAGTTTTCAGACGCCCGGCATGAATTCATTCAACCATTATGCATATGGCGCGATTGGAGATTGGATGTATCGGAATATCGCCGGACTGGACACCTATGATGATGGCGTCGGGTATAAAAAAATAAAAATCCAGCCGCATCCCGGGGGCAACCTGGAATATGCGCAAGCCAGTTTAGAAACGGGATATGGTAAACTGAGTGTGCAATGGAAAATTACCAGAGGCAAATTTTTGATGGATTCGGAAATACCAGCTAATACGGAGGCCATCATTTATTTGCCCTTATCAAATTCCGAGACGATATTAGAAAATGGAAAATCTCTCGCAGAACAAAAAGATATAACAGTTTTGAGGAAAGAGGGAAATTGGGTTGTGCTGCAAACCGGATCCGGTATTTATCATTTTTCGTCAGACTACCTGCGATAGCGGAAATCGAATAGGTTTCAATACCGGTAACAAACGGCGTTGATATTCATACCGGCGCCGACGGAGGCAAAAAGAATAATATCACCAGGGACTAATGCATGTTCCGGGAACTGTTTTTTTCGAACAAGGTCCAGCAGTGTGGGAATCGTAGCGACGGAGCTATTCCCCAGCCAACTAATACTCATGGGCATGATATTGTCTGGTGGATTGTCAATCCCGTAAAGCAGGTACATTTTTTTTATAATGGCTTCGTCCATTTTTTCGTTCGCCTGGTGAATAAAAATTTTCTTTATTTCGGAAACTGACCTTCCTGCTTTTTCGATGCAATTCTTCATTGCATAAGGGACGTATTTCAACGCATATTCATAAACTTTGCGGCCTTTCATTTTAAGGTAGCGTATCCGGGGATCACTTCCGGGATAAAAAGACGTACCCATATTGATATAATCGATTTCAGTCAGGCTATGGGTTTGGGCGGTATAAGACAAAATACCGGATGATTCTTCATTTCCTTCTTTTGCTTCAAGTATAACGGCACCCGCACCATCGCTGAATATCATGCTGTCCCGGTCATACATATCGATGACCCGGCTCAGTGTTTCGGTTCCGATCACCAGGGCCTTTTTTGCCATCCCAGCTTTGAAAAAAGCGTCAGCCTGAATGAGGCCCTGCAGCCAACCCGGACAGCCGAATAATATATCATAGGCAATACAATCGGGATTCCTGATGCCCAATGCATGTTTCATCTGCGCGGACAGGGAAGGTACTGCGGCTGTCTGAATGGTATCCTTTATGACATTACCGAAATTATGTGCTACTATGATCTGGTCCAGCGTCTCCGGATCCACCCGGCTGTCTTCAATGGCGAGTCGGCCCGCTTCGACTCCGATATGAGACGCAGTCAGATTATCCGTTGTGTATCGTCTTTCTTCAATGCCAGTAATTTTTTTGAATTTGTCGACGACCTGGCCGGGATCCACTGTAAGCGGGGAACCATCTGCTTCATAAAAAGCATATTTAGTAAAATCCTGATTGGACTGGACAAAGGGAGGTATATAGGACCCTGAGCCTGTTATAACTGAACGTACCATTTGGTAAAACATTAAGTAGCCAGTTGCAATCTTGCCATCGCGCGTACAGGAAATGTCCCTACGCCCTTAAATTTAGGTGGTATTGCACTAAAAATAAAATCCTGATCTGGAATTGTGGCCAGATTACACAGGTGTTCAACAATCAGTATACCGTTTCCCAGCAGGATTGTATGAACAGGGCGACTATTGCCTCTTGTGTCATCAATGTTATGTGAATCGATTCCTACGAGCCGTACTTTCTGTTCTTTCAGATAAAGGGCTGCACTTTCCGTCAGGAAAGGATGATTGCTGTAATATTTTTCTGTATTCCAATGCAGGTCCCATCCGGTATGAATCAGGAGGGCCCTGCCTTTCAAATCGTATTGGTTTAGAAGATCAGGTTCAATGGCAAGGACTTCTGAATATGGAATGTGCAGGACCAGTCCCTTCAATTCAGCAAAATGCTCCAGTGGCGTATCATTCAGGTCCGTGCCATTTTCAAAACGATGGAAGGGGCAATCAACATAGGTTCCCGTATTGCTGACCATTTCGATTTTACCGATCTGGAAACTCGTGCCTTCAGCATAATATTTTTTAGAGTCCTCCCTGCTCAGGTAATCGCAGATAACCGGAGCGGGTAATCCTTTATAAGTAATTAGTCCATTTTCAATGCTATGACTCAGGTCAATTAAACGGGAAGCTGGCATCTTGAACTATTTAACGTTGCTATTGCGAAACGGCCACACCCACATAGGAATCGGCTGTGCCATAATATAAAAACCATTTTTCCCGGTAGTACACCAGGCCTTCTGCAAAGGTAGTTCCTGCTGCATATTGTCCGCTAACCTCGTGGGGTAAAGTGGGCTTCAAAAAGGGTTTGTCGGGACGGCTGATCACCGTTTCCAGGTTTGTTGAATCAAATAAGACCCGGCCAACAGAATAAGTGCCCTCAGGCAAAGTTGGATCTGCTCCCTTGCCATTGGCATTCTTACCGTTATAAATGAGGAGGATGCCTTTGTCAGTAATCAGGGCGGGCGGACCGCATTCATCCAGGTCGCTATCGAAGAGACCGGGTCGGGTGGTCAATGTTTTTTTCAGCTGGCCGGCAGAATCCAGCAATGGATACCAGTCATACAAATTCTCTGACCAGGCCAGATTGACAAAACGTTCTCCCCAGTACATCCAGTATTTTCCATTAATCCTGGCGAGTACCAATTTGTTATTGACCATTTTGGTGATCATGGAAGCCGATTTGCTGGCAGAATCTAAAAATTTACCCTTATGTGCTATGGCGAAAGCAGGCCCTTTTTTCTGCCAGTGAAAAAGATCATTTGAAAAAGCAATGGATAACCGGGGAACTGTGTAGTTCCATGACGTAAAGGCAAGCACATAAAGTCCATCGTCAGTTTCTACAATGCGGGGGTCCTCACAACCACCCGGATAATCAAATTGCCGGAACGCATCTCTGGCCGGATATAGTACGGGATCGGGATAGGAAGCAAAATGGATTCCATCCTGACTTACGGAGATGCCGATACGCGAGGTGCGTTTGCCCAAAGCAGCAGCGGAATTGTCTTCACAACGGGATAATATATAAATGCTGTCGTTCCTGACTATGGCCGCGGGATTAAACACATCAGCTTTTTTCCAGTTTACTGTTTCGTTTTTTAACGAATCAAAAAAAATGGCTGTCGCATCATGTTTTAGCACAGGAGTGTCAACGGGCTTATGGAAAGTTGACAATTGCTCATAAAGATTGGGTTTCACTGAGCAGCCGGCAAAAATCAGAATGGCGAATAGGGATGTGTATCTTTGTTTCATATAATCCGCAGTATGGTAAGCATGGGCGAATATAATCTCCTTAAAGTTATTAAAGTGAAGGATATGGGCGTTTTTATGGATAATGGGGAGGAAGGTATCCTGATGCCAAAACGGTTTGTTCCGCCGGGAACTGTTATTGGTGATGTGCTGAATGTATTTTTATATCATGATGGTGAAGGCAGGCCCATTGCGACAACACAAAAACCATTGGGGGTACTGGGAGATATTGTAAAATTGAAGGCGGTCAGTGTAACGCCACAGGGTGCGTTTCTGGACTGGGGATTAATGAAGGACCTGTTTATTCCGAAATCGGGCATGATCAGCTTTATGCGGCCAATGGGAGAATACCTTGTGAAAATAGTACTTGATGAACAAACCGGACGTATCGCAGCGACTGAAAAACTGGAGCGCTTTCTCTCAAACGAATCACTTACCGTAAAAGAAAAGGATGCGGTCGAGCTGCTGATTTACAGACAGACCGATATCGGGTATGAAGTGATCATCAATAATAAACATAAAGGCATGCTGCATGCCAATGAGATTTACCGGTCGATAGAGATTGGTGATCGGTTTCCGGGATTTATTAAAAATATTCTGCCCGAAAATAAAATCGATGTAGTAGCGGGTAAACCGGGTTATCAGCGGGTAGAGGACGAGACGGACAAGATATTGCGTCTGTTGAAAGAAAACAATGGCTACCTGCCCTATCATGATAAATCCTCACCGGAGGAAATCTATGAATTCTTTCAGGTCAGCAAAAAGACATTTAAAATGGCGACCGGTAATTTATATAAACAACATAAAATCCTGTTCACTAAAACGGGTATCCAGTTGGCGGCGGACGCTTAACGCTTAACGCTTAACGCCTAACGCTTAACACCTAACGCTTAACGCCAAGCGACTCCTCAAGAGTAAAGAGAATTATTCAGGAAATCATTCCTGAATTTACTTTTAGGATCATAGTGAGCGACCAGTTTTTTGAATTCACTGAGTTTTTCATACCGCGATTCCAGGACCGGCGCAGGCATCGTAAATAATTTGCCCCAATGAGGTCTGGGTTTAAACGGTGCCAGTTCTTTTTCAATTTGGGGAAGTAGTTTACGCACAGAGTCCCATTCCTGTTTCCAGGTGAAGTGGATGGACACAGAATCCTGATTTCTGCAGGGGCTCATCCAAAGGGTATCGGCAGCGATGGTCCTGATCTCGGTAATAAATAAATGCGGACCGATTTGCCTGCCCAGCGATTGGATCGCGAGAATGGCTTCCACAGCCTGAGTCCGCGGAACAAAATATTCCGACTGCAATTCCTTGCCGCTGCTTGGCGTGAAGCCCATTTTAAAATGGGGAAGTCTCTCATACCAGGGTCCTGGCTTTCCCATTTGAGGTGTGCAGTTTTCTGCTGAAAGTTCAATGATGGGATGAAGGTCCTTTATCGCTGCTTTCGCTCCATAGAATTCTTCCATACCCCTGTATTCAATCTCCGGGTTCACTTTTTCTTTAATCCAGACTTCATTGATAAATACCGATTGCCAGTCTGTAAACAGGCTGACACTGTACCCCGCAGAAACAATTTCATTAAAATGATCCTTCAGCCGGGCCAAAGGCATTTTTACAAAAACCTGTTGCCGCATTGTAAATGTGGGTTGGATGGCCAGGGTAACCTTAGAAATCATGCCAACCGCACCCAGACTCACAACAACTGCATCAAATGTTTCACCGTCTTTTTCTTTAGAAAAATTTACCAGCTCACCATCAGCCGTCACCATTTCCAATCCCCTGACTGCAGTGGACAGGTTTCCATTCTGTACTCCTGAACCATGTGTTGCTGTAATGATGCTGCCTGCCACGGAAATATGGGGCAGGGAAGCCAGGTTATGCAATGCAAAGCCCTGTTTATCCAGGTAAGGACTCAGTTCGCCATATTTTATTCCTGCTTCGACAGTTATTGTATTGTTTGTTTTATCCAGCGAGAGGATATTCTTCAGTTCTCCTGACGAAACCAGGTTGTATTTGCTGTCCGCAATGGTATTGAAACAATGTCTTGTTCCCAGGCCGCGAAGTTTAGTGCATTTTTTTACCAGTGACTGTAACTCAGAAACAGTTTTTGGATAAAAAACATTATTTGTACTATAAGTCAGATTTCCAGCCCAGTTCTGTAGTTTTTCTTTTTGCGCCATAGCTGGAAAATTAGACAATAAAGGAGCGGCCGCAATAGCAGAACTCAAACGGATAAAAGTTTTTCTGTGCATATGTCGTTACATTTAAGACGCTATTGTTTTTTGGTCGCCTCTACTCGCCATTCATTTCCGCTGGCTATCGAATATGTTTTGGCAAAATCTCCCTGGTTGAGTGCAAAAGATAATTGAAGCAGGCTGTTCAGGTAGGCGAGTGGCTGGCCTTTGTTTACTGCACCGAAGGTCTGGCAATAAGGCATATCACCTGAAAATACTTTTTCCTGGTTATGATAAATGTCCACGTGCAGGGTATTTCCAAATTTTAATTCCAGTTGACCGAATAACCCTCCACCGATATTCGTCCATATGTTTCCATATTGTACGTCCAGTATGGCGATTGTTCCTTTTACGGTATTTCCTGTCTTCACAGCCTGCTGGAAAGGGATCAGCACGACTTCATTTGGAAGTTTCATGCCCACCTGTTCAAAGCTGATCACTCCGGCTGCCAGCCGTGCTGCAGTATATGCATACACATCACGGCCATGGAATGTGTAAGATTCCTGAGTATTTTTTCGGCGGTTCAGCACTTCGTCAATCTGTCTGATTTCAGCGATACCCTGGGAAGAAGCAATAAGGGTAAGGGTTCCATTATCGGGTGTCACAATAAATTGACCGGTCCTGGTTTTGAGAACAACCGATTTGCGGGTTGTGCCCACGCCTGGATCAACAACAGACACAAATACAGTACCGACCGGCCAGTAAGGGACGGTTTGTTCCAGCCGGTAGGCTGCTTCCCAGATATTATAAGCCGGAATTTCTTCAGTAAGGTCAAATAATTTCAGATCTGCAGAAACTCCCATGGCGACACCTTTCATCGCAGATACCGCACCATCCTTTAACCCGAAATCAGACTGGAAAACGACGATTTTATTCTGACAGTTTACCTGGGAACACAGAAGCAATACAAGGGAAAAACTGCTCAATATTCTAAGCATGAACGAATATTTTATTCAATTTACGTTAAGAATCGGGCTATCTGGGATCATTTTAAGGAAAAGGCCGTTCCTGTGGCTCTGTTTTTATTTGTAGAATCCTGTTTTTTTCATCCGAAATCACCGGCCGGTAATTCTGACTGTAACCGGATACTTGAGCGGGACAGGTAAGGCCAAAAAAAGAGGATTCGTCTGTTTGTCGAATAACAAATAGACGAATCCTTTTCCGTGCCCTTCAGAAACTTACATAAAAAACTGCTCAGAAATTATTTTACCATCCTTCACATGGTAAACGCAGAGTTCAGTCATATCCATCCGTTTGCGATCCTTCATCGTAACATCCATGCGCATTGTCAATGCAAATGTGTTACCGGCAATCATGGGGTCAGAAATTTCCAGGGAATGGTTTTCGGCAACCATATCAGTCCATTTTTTTCCTTTTTTCAGAATGGCATCAAGACCATGCGTTTCTTTTTCAAACGCCTCAGAAGCCATGGGTTCGATACTTATGGCATCCTTTGCGAATAATTCCTTCTGAGCTGTTTCAAATTGTCCTTGTTCACAAAGTTTTTTGAGTTTTTTTGCGATTTCCTTTGCGGACATTGTTGCATTGGCAGTTGTAGGCATAATAGTAGTTTTTAAATGTGATCAATACTTATTCCACTGCAAAAATCGTACTAAGACGGACTAATGTCATGGCGGATGGGAACCTTGAAAGCGCATGTAATTTATCTCTCATTCTGATTTAACAGAATTGTGTTATGTATTAATTATTAAGCTATCCCGAACCGCCATCAGTCACCCCAAGGCAGGAAGCCAGACGACAAGGGGTATAATGAATAGTGGGTTAATCCTTTTTACGCAAGACTCAGAAATCGGGAGGAATGACTGGAGATTTTGTTAATTCTTATGAAACAACTTCCTGTTCAGCAACTTTCTTAACCTTTTTTGGAGATTTGTTTTTTTCCTTGTGCACTACTTTTATCTGTTTTAGTGATAACGATTTGACAAGAATTTTGCCCGCTTTGTGGATTTGCTTATCCAGTTTTTTAGCACTTATTTTTCTATTATACCCCTTAACTGTTTCGGAGATCTTGTTTTCTATTTCTTTCAACAGCGACTTTTTGAGATTTTTTTTCTCATTCGGTTTCTTTTCCTTAGCCATAATTGATAACGATTTAATCATATAAAGTTAACCCTTTTTTAAAGATCCATGTTAAGCATTGGTTTTCTTTCACATGGGGTTTATCATTAATTTTATGAGAAAATGATCATATTTAAGAACATAGTGTGTTACTTCCGGAAAAGGAGAATAAAAATGATGAAGAAGTTTTTTCTATTCCTGGTATTCGGTGGATTTCCTGAATCCTATAGTGTGGTCCTCAAGTTTTTCCCATCCGACCATTAAAATGTATCGGTTTGGCATTTCGAGGTTTTGATGTAACTGATGCCCCAGATAGCCATTCATGGAAGAAATAATTTTCTGCGCTTTTCCAAAACTGGCTTCAAATTCAACTGTTTTTTCAGGAATTACATTTAATACGGCAAGTTCAAGAATCCTATAATTGGCTTCAATTTTGTCCGAAGACCCGGGCCCACAGCACATTTCCGAGATTATTCTTCAACAGACACAATAAAATTAACAGGATTATCTCTGTAATATCCGGAATAAGTCGGGATAATTAGCGTACATTGTCACCAATCTGTGGGTACAGACGACCTTGGGAAACCCAATTATTCATTTCCGTTAACTGTTCTTTCTTTATGGCCTTCATTGATGAAATCCTTCAGAAGCCTTCGTATGGCTGGATGGATGCCCAGGGTATGTTTCTGAAACCCACCACTAGTCAACTTTTTAGAGAAGCTTTTTCCCGGATAAACATATTCAAAACAAGGAAGAACTGGATCGCTCTGATCAGCTGGTTCATGGCAGCCTGTATGTTGCCGATGTTTGTGATTTTTCTCCTGCATTATTTAAACTGGAAAACGTTTATTGTTCTGGTAGTGTACGCTATGGTTATCATGAGTACGCACGGAACCATCTGGTTTCACCGGTATTGTACCCATAAATCCTACAAGTTTAGCCACCCGATATGGCGATTAATTACGCAGAATCTGGTAATTAAAACTTTTCCTGAGGAAATCTATGTGGTTTCCCATCATGTGCACCACGTAAAATCAGATGAGCCCGGAGATCCCTATAATCCAATGGGAGGTTTTATGTATTGCATGCTTTCCGATGTAAATCACCAGAGCATTTCAAAAGATCTGTCAAGGGAAAAATACCAGCGTGTCCGGAATTTTCTGAATGATACCGGTGTTGGCCTGAATTCATTTGAGCAATATCAATTCTGGGGTTCTGTTTCCAAGCCAGCTTATGTGGTTTCTCTTTGGCTTTTGAACTGGGCTTTTTGGTATGGAATTCTTTTTCTCCTTGGCGGAAACGGTTTGGCGCTGACCTGTTTCAGCGGTGCCTTTTTATGGTTTATTCTGGTGAGGGCTTTCAATTACACCGGACATGGCAAAGGAAAGGATAAACATGTCGACGGAATTGATTTTGACCGCTCGAATCTTTCTATCAATCAATCCCGTCCGGGTATGCTCTCCGGCGAATGGCACAATAATCATCACCTGTTTCCAGGTAGTGCCAGGGCTGGATTTCTTCCTTACCAGCTTGATCTGGCATGGGTGTATATTTTCAGCCTGTCTAAACTCGGAATGGTTTCCAGTTATAAAGATTCCAAGAAAGAATTTCTAAGCCGGTATGCACATGCGCCCCAACAGGCAAAGGGGTGAATAATGTCTGTATTATTGAAGAAATCTTGTAGCATTGTGCATAATTTCATATGCATACTAAATCCCTCTTACTTTCCGGTATACTGATATTTTCTATAGGTATTATCCATGCCCAGTCACTATTCCCGAAAGCCTCTTATCCGATGCGTGTCATCTTTGATACGGATTTCGGTCCTGACTATGACGACGTCGGTGCCATAACCATTTTACATTGTTTTGCTGACAGCGGATATGTCAGGATACTTGCTACCATGGCCAGTTCCAAACATAAAAATGCGGCAGCGGCAATCAGTGTTTTCAATACGTATTTCAACAGACCAGAGATTCCGATAGGTGTCGTCAGGGGTGAGGCAGTTGCTTTGGGAGATAAACAACACTGGACAGATTCTGTAATCAGCAGGTATCCGCACAACATCCGGAATAACCAGGATGCGGAGGACGCATTGGTACTTTACCGGAAACTGCTGTCTGCACAGCCTGATCATTCCGTTACAATTATTACTGTGGGTTTTCTCACGAATCTTGCAAACCTGCTGGTTTCTTCGGAGGATCAATATTCTTCATTGAATGGAAATGAATTGGTCAGCAGAAAAGTCATTAACCTGATTTGTATGGCAGGTCGTTTTCCTTCAGGAAATGAATTCAACCTTGCACAGGACATCAAGTCTTCAAAAAAAGTGCTGGTAGACTGGCCCACACCCATACTTTTCAGCGGATTTGAAATAGGTCAGAAAATTAAAACAGGCATTCCGTTAATTCACGAAGATGAGATCCGGAAAAGTCCGGTTAAAGATGTTTTTGCTATTTGTATCCCAATGGCTAAGGAAGACAGTTTAGGAAGAATGAGTTGGGATGAAACCGCAGTTTTTGTTGGTGTCAAAGGATGGCAAAATTATTATGATCTGGAAATAGGTCAATGCAATATCAATGAGGACGGCATCAATGAATGGCGACAAAGCGGAACCCATGAAGCGCATCTCGTAGAAAAAATGCCTCCGGATCAAATGAGCCACATTATTAACCAGCTTATCATGCATCAGCCTATGAAGGCGGAATCTCCCAAAGGCGGATCTTTAGCCGAAAAATAATTCCCGGACCGGGTGCTAACCCACAGCTTATTTTTTAATGT
This sequence comes from Puia sp., assembly GCA_041481385.1. Taxonomy (GTDB): domain Bacteria; phylum Bacteroidota; class Bacteroidia; order Chitinophagales; family Chitinophagaceae; genus Puia. Next base: position 8,468 of record JBGPBW010000067.1, on the reverse strand, counting down.
TTGCCTCGTTTATTTTGATACAGCGTGTTTACGGGCTGACTTTTTCTTTGGAGGGAGCCGGAATCATTTGGAACCCATGAATGGATGACTACAGAATTTAATCAGTTTTGTTACGCATATTTGAGAAAACAAGAACAGACACATGCGTTCTATTTTTCTGATTATCCTGACATCCGGGCTTTGTGGAACCCACTCAGTTGCGCAGAAAAATACGTTGGATTTTTATCTGACAGAAGGGATTCGTAACAGTCCGCTGTTGAAAGACTATCAGTCGCAAATCGAATCGAATGGTATCGACAGCGAGCGTATACGGGCGCAATTTCATCCGCAGGTTACCGCATCCAGTGTAAATTCCCTGGCACCTGTGATCCATGGCTATGGTTATGATCCTGCCATCACAAATGGTGGTCAGCTCAGTGGCGTTGTTAACGTAAGCCAAACCATCGTCAGCCGAGGTAATTTGAACGCCCAATATAGAAACCTGCAACTACAAAATGAAGGAATAACCAATAGTGCCCGGATCTCGGAGCAGGATTTGAAAAGAACCATTACCCTTCAATATCTGAATGCATATAGCACGCTGGAGCAACTCGGCCTGGCTCGTGAAATTCGAAGTCTCTTGCAAAAAGAAACCGCCATTTTAAAACTGCTCACTGAAAAAAATATTTATCGTCAGACTGATTATCTCACCCTCCTTGTTATCGTTCAACAACAGGATCTCGCCCTGAGACAACTGGATATACAATATCACAATGATTTTGCTAATCTAAACTACCTGGCAGGAATCGTGGATACTTCGGTGGTTGACCTCGAAGAACCTGATTTTAGCCTGACAATGCCCCCAGGCCCCGGCCATTCTGTTTTTTTTCAAAAATATACAATCGACAGTCTCCTGCTTTTGCATAACCGGACCCTGCTTGATTATAGTTATAAACCTAAATTGAATGTATTCGCCAATGCGGGTTATATGTCTTCGTTTGCTTACCAGGGATATAAAAATTTCGGAACCAGTGTGGGACTTGACCTGGTCATACCTATTTACGACGGAAAACAAAAGAAGATGTTATACAGGAAACTGGACATTTCGGAGCGGGTTCGCAGCGGCTATCAGTCGTTTTATACCAGCCAGTATTACCAGCAAATTGAGCAATTGCTGCAGCAGCTTCAGCAGACAGAATCCCTGATTGGGGATATCAACAATCAAATTAAATATGCAGACGGGCTGATTCAGGCAAATACCCGCTTGCTGCAGACAGGTGATGCAAAAATTGTTGAACTGATTGTGGCACTGAATAATTATTTGACGGCAAAAAATCTGCTTACGCAAAACAAAGTCAGCCGCCTGCAAATCATCAACCAGATCAACTATTGGAACCGTTAAATATCCATGCATGTCCACAACCAGCACCCGTTTCCTTTTTATTTTTTTTCTGATCAGTGGTATTTCCTGTGTGAGCCGGAAAACTGATTCAGAAGAACAAACAGTAGCTGTACAGGTGCCTGTAACGGTAACTGGTATTTCAGAGGAACCGCTGGAAGAGTATATTGACCTGAATGCCACTTCGGCTTTTCTGCTTAAGAATTATTTGAAAGCCAATGCAACGGGTTATCTGCAATCTGCTCCAATACAACCGGGTCAGTTTGTAAAGGGTGGCCAGTCTCTTTTTACCATTAAAACCAAAGAGGCGGAAATTTTGGGAAATACCGTAAATAACCTGGACAGTTCATTTAAATTTTCCGGAACCAATGTTATCCGCGCCGGTGCCAGTGGATTTATCAGTCAGATCAATCATCAGTCAGGAGACTATGTTCAGGACGGTGAACAACTGGCGGTGATCAATGATGCGGGCAGTTTTGTATTCCTTATGGAACTGCCTTATGAAACCCGGTCTTTAGTAAAATTGGGTGCCCGACTGGACGTGAGTTTGCCGGATGGAGAAAAAATTCCAGGCCAGGTTACATCCCTGATGCCAACCGTGGAATCCGTTTCACAAACACAGAATATTGTAATCAAAGTAAATCCGGATCATACGATTCCGGAGAACCTGGTGGCAAAAGTCCGGATTCCGAAAGTTGTCCGGAATCAGGCGGTCTCACTTCCCCGGTCAGCCATATTAGCAGACGAAACCCAGACTAATTTCTGGGTGATGAAAATGACGGACAGCGTAACAGCTGTAAAAATTCCGGTAAAAAAAGGAATTGAAACTAGGGAAAGGATAGAAATTCTTTCTCCGGTTTTTTCAACAAAGGATAAAATTTTATTAACCGGAAACTACGGTTTGCCGGACACAGCCAGAGTAAGTATTATTCAGCCATGACTAAGACATGAAAGATTATTTTCATTCATATAAGAACCCGGTTGCAGTACTGCTGGTCCTGATAATTTTTGGAGGCCTGTTTGCTTATAACCGAATGCAAACTGCGCTTTTTCCTGAGATTAGTTTTCCTAAAATAAAAATCATCGCGGATGCCGGACTTCAACCGGTAAATAAGATGATGATCCGCGTAACCAAACCATTGGAAAACGTAATTAAACAAGTGCCCAATTTAAAAATGATCCGCAGCACAACCAGCAGAGGGAGTTGCGAGATATCTGCATTTATGGACTGGGAAGCTAATGTAGATCTCAGCCAGCAAAAAATTGAATCCAAAATCGCACAAATACGTAACAGCCTCCCTCCGGAAACACAGATTACAGTTGAAAAGATGAATCCGTCCATCCTGCCGGTAATTGGTTACACCCTGGAAAGTCATCAAAGATCACCGATAGAATTAAAACAGCTGGCTATTTATACCATCAAACCTTTTCTTTCACAGGTTGCGGGTGTTTCTGAAGTTCGGATAATCGGTGGAAAGGCGAAGGAGTATTGGCTTGAACTGGATCCCGGGAAAATGAGTGCTTTGATGATTACGCCGGACAGTGTCAGCCTGGCCATTTCCCAAACAAATTTCATCCGTTCCAATGGATATTTATCTGACTATCGGTATCTATACCTGACCACGACAGATGCCAGTGTTCATTCGGCAGAGGATATACGACAGATTGTTCTTCGCAATGACGGGAAACGGATTGTCCGAATCGGTGATATTGCCAAAGTAAACATTCAGGAGGGGGTGGAGTATATAAAAATCAATGCGAACGGACGGGAGGGTATATTAGTAGCTATCATCAAACAGCCCAATACCAACCTGGTGGATTTGTCAGATCAAATGCAGGACAAACTGGTAGAACTTCGTAAAATTCTGCCACCAGACATCAGCATCCAGCCTTATTATGTACAGGCAGATTTTGTGAAAACTTCCATAAAGAGTGTTACAGAAAGTTTATGGTTAGGTCTGGGACTTGCTATTATTGTAGCGATGATATTCTTGCGATCCCTGAAAGCGAGTGCAACGATACTCATTACGATTCCGGTGACCATTTGCCTCACACTTATTGTATTATATGCGATCGGTTATACGCTGAACATTATGACACTGGGAGCGTTGGCAGCAGCCATCGGTTTGATCATTGACGATGCAATCGTCGTCGTGGAGCAGATACATCGTACCCATGAAGAATTTCCGGATGAACCAACCGTGCTATTGTTGCATAAAGCGATACGCTATCTCCTGCCCGCCATGATCGGATCCTCCCTGAGTACCATTGTGATATTTTTTCCTTTTGTCATGATGAGTGGTGTTGCCGGCGCATATTTCAATGTGCTTACGAATACCATGATCATTACACTGGTATGTTCCTTTATTGTAACCTGGATCTGTTTGCCGGTGATTTATCTGATATTAAGCAGGGGGGATAAGAAGAAAAAACGTTTCAAATCGGTTCACGTTAGAAAACAAGCATGGGTTAGTTTTTTTATAGGGAGGCCATGGATAAGTTTCCTGATTGTTCTTTCACTGATCGCCTCTGTTTATTATATTCTTCCCAGGCTGGAGACCGGATTTCTACCGGAAATGAATGAAGGAAGTATTGTGCTGGACTATGCCTCACCGCCTGGAACTTCATTGGACGAAACGGACCGGATGCTCAGGGAGGTTGAAAAAATAATCCGGTCAGTACCCGAAGTTTCCGCCTATTCCCGACGCACCGGTACGCAGATGGGGTTTTTTATCACGGAACCCAATAACGGCGACTACCTGATCCAATTGAAAACCCAACGGAAACGAACTACAGATGAAGTAATTTCTGAAATCCGTAGACAAATTGACGCTTCGCAACCAGCATTGCGCATAGATTTCGGTCAGGTAATTACAGATATGCTGGGTGATCTGATGACTTCCGTTCAACCAGTTGAAGTAAAAATATTTGGAGAGAATCCCGAACAATTGCATGCTTTATCCAAGCAGGTGGCGGACATTGTTTCTTCGGTAAAAGGAACTGCCGACGTATTCGATGGTATCGTCATTGCAGGACCTTCCATAACCATAACACCGGACTACGGCAAACTTGGACAATTTGGAATTACGCCAACAGGACTTCAATACCAGTTGCAAACACACCTGGAAGGAAATATAGTTGGTGACATATTAGAGAAGGAGCAGCAGACACCCATCCGCATGGTTTTCCCGAACAGCCGAAAAAATGCGTTTTCCGATATATCAGGCTGGCAGATTTTTTTGCCATCGGGTAAATTAAATCCGATTACATCACTTGCCAAAGTGGACATTAATCCGGGGGATGCTGAAATCCAGCGACAGGATCTGCAATCCATGGGTGTGGTGACTGCAAGACTCGAAAACCGTGACCTGGGATCAGTAATGAAAGATATTCAATCTGAAATAAACGGCCGGTTACATTTACCATTAGGGTATCATGTACTTTATGGCGGATCTTATGCTGAACAACAACAGTCCTTCCGGGAATTGTTAATGATTTTGGCCGCTGCCAGCCTGCTTGTCTTTGGTGTTATTGTTTTTTTATTCAGGCAATTCAGTATCGCGTTTTTGATTCTCGCTATTTCAGTTTTGGGTATTTCGGGCAGTTATTTGGCTTTGTTTATTACCGGAACACCGCTGAATGTTGGCAGTTATACCGGACTTATTATGATTGTGGGGATTATAGCAGAGAATGCCATATTCACCATTCTGCAGTTCAGAGAGGCCAGGTTGAATAATTCGGTGAAGGACGCTGTGATCTATTCCATTTCTACCAGGCTAAGGCCAAAACTAATGACTGCTTTTGGCGCTATTATCGCTCTGATGCCTCTGGCGCTGGGAATTGGGAGCGGTGCCCAATTACATCAACCTTTGGCCATAGCAGTAATTGGCGGGTTTGTGGTCGCTCTGCCATTGTTACTGATCGTACTTCCTTCCATGTTGGGTCTTGTATATACTGATTCCGAAAAACATTCACCTTCTATTGAACCAATATAAAACAAAGTTTATGAAAAAGTCCGCTCAGCTATTCCGAATTTTTATCCTCTTATGTTTACTGGAATCTTTTACCGTTGGTCATCCATTTGCACAGACTACGGGTTTTCGGGTTTCAAAAGTATTTCACATTGCGAGTTCCGGCGGCTGGGATTATATTGCCGTTGGACCGGACAATAACCGGTTATACGTTTCACATGGTACTCAGGTAAATGTGCTGAATGAAACAACTGGTGATTCTGTCGGCGTTATTCTTAATACAACCGGGGTACATGGGATCGCTTTTGTACCCTCTCTTGGGAAAGGTTATACCAGTAATGGCCGGATTAATAATGTGACCGTTTTTGACTTAAAAACTAATCAGCCCCTGGGTATGATTACGGCAGGTACAAATCCTGATGCCATCATGTATGACGATTTTTCAAAATTGATCATTACTTGTAATGGCCGGAGCCAGGACCTTAGTCTCATAGATCCTTCTTCGGGAAATCTTGTTTATACGATACCTGTGAATGGCAAGCCTGAAACGGCTGTTACAGACGGGAAAGGGAAAATTTATGTCAATATTGAAGACACGCATGAAATTATTGCCGTAGATATAACGCAACGTAAAGTGATGTACCGCTGGTCGCTCAAACCTGCGGAAAGTCCAACTGGTCTGGCAATCGACATAAAGCATAACCGTTTATTTTCGGGTTGCGATAAAATGTTGGTTGTATTGGATGCAGGATCTGGAAAAGTGACTGACAGGGTTGTCATTCCTGACGGTTGCGACGGGGTTGTATTCGACGCGGAACTCGGGTTGGTATTTGCCAGTTGTGGTCAGGGCCAGTTGAGTATAATTCGCGAAAATAAGAATGGCGTATACGAACTCGCAGAGAATGTACCGACCAAGGCCAGTGCCCGTACGATAGCGTTGAACCCTAAAACCCATACGCTTTATTTACCTGCGGGAGAATTCCAGAAGCCGACAGTTGCCGGAACCCGGCCTCCGCTTGTGCCTGGAACTTTTCAGGTATTGGTTGTTAAAAGATAAAGTGTTGAATGAAAAAAAATCCAGTGGTCGGCCTTTATTTTATTTTCTCTGGTGTTGTTTAGTCTCTTCCTTGATTTCTTTTATAAAATAAGAATAAGACTTGCTGATCAGGGTTGAATAAGAACTATTTTCGAAAAGGGTGAAGGCACCTGTGCTTTTGTCAACAAGCGTAAGTTTAAGCAGGCCATCCCCTTCCATGGACAGGTCCAGATCGTATTTCAAAAGAATCTGTTTTAACTTTGTTGTATTGCGCATGTAAGAATAAAGATCCGGAATTACTGCTGAACATTTAAATAATCATTCCGTGAACCTGGAGAAAGAACTACTGAAAAAACAGTCCCTGGCTCAGTGTAACCGGATCATTAATTATATCGGAAATGACGAGGTGCAATTCAGCGAGTTGGTCAGGTTGTTTTTTAAGGGAGAGTACCGTCTGACGCAGCATGCAGCCTGGCCAATGAGTTATTGTATTCGAAATTATCCCCACCTGGCGGCACCTTATTTAAAAAAATTTATTGATCAACTGTCGGACGAGCAGGCTCATCCTGCAGCGAGAAGAAATATCGTCAGACTCTTTCAATTTATAGAAATCCCGAAGAGATTACATGGAAGGCTGATGGATATTTGTTTCCAATTCATCAATAAACCTGAAGAACCTATTGCCGTTAAGGCATTTTCCCTGCGCATTCTTGAAAACCTGAGTGCAACCTATCCTGAAATACTTCCGGAACTTAAAAACATCATCGATGCGAGGTGGGCTTTCGAGTCAGCCGCTTTCCGTAGCCGGGCCAGGAAGATCCTAAAGAAATTTGAAAATTTGTAAATGGGTTCTGAACAGCCCTATTTAGGATATACGAATTTGGTTTGATCTTCTTTTGTTTTAACAGGTCTTATTTCTATACTCGCTGACGGGACATATTCAAATTCCGGATTTTCTTTTGCCATTTCCGTGGCCTCCGCCATGTTCTGAGCTGAAATATGGTAGTAGCCGACCTGTACTTCTTTATTCGGATCCACAGGATGCAGACTCCAGTTTTTGTTTGACTTTGAAACAACGACACCCTCCCGCAACAATGGCTGGGCTGCAATAAGTTTTCCTTCCTTTTTCAGTCTCGCGATATAGACTTCACATTTTTTTATAAAAGCAAGATGCTCTTCAGCAGAAAGCGCTGCTTTGGCGTCTCCGGCATTCCGGATGTAAAACATGTATTCTTTTGCCATGGGTATACATTTGTTTTATAAAGATATTAAGGTTCAATTGTAACAAATATGTACAATGGATAATAAATTTTGGGTTGGATTTAAACAGACCGACTGCTGTCTTCTATCGCTTGGTCCACCGCAAGACTCAGAGATTCAAAGGTATATGGACCGTTATATTTTTCGCCATTAATATAAAATGAAGGAGTTCCGTTCACTCCGCTAAGTATTCCGCTTTCAAAATCTGATTCCACTTTTTCGGCAAGTGCCGGATCCTCCAGATCAGTTTGAAATTTTTTTAGGTTGAGGTGAAGGGATTTTGCCAACCCAAGCAGCATTTCTCTGTTCAGGCGGGACTGATTTTCAAATATCAAATCAAATATTTCCCAGAAACTTCCTTGTCTGGCCGCCGCTTCAGAAGCTATAGCGGCAATTTTTGCGTAGGGATGTAATTCTGACAAAGGGAAATGGCGGAAAATAAATAGCATTCTTGAGCCAAATCTTTTTTCAATTTTTTTTAGCATGGGATGTGCGGCACCACAATGGGGGCATTGAAAATCACCATATTCTAGCAACTGTACAACAGATCCTAAAGGGCCCTTATAATGATCTGCCTTATTGAATGGAGGTTTTAAGTCAGGCATGGTTACTTTTTTCGACTGATCAATTCAAGTGCTTCCAATATGCCATCGGCACCTGGGTTTATGCCGACAGGAGAAAGGTAACTCCAACGTATAATGCCTTCATCATCCAAAACGAAAAGTGCGCGTTCTGATCGACCTTCTTTTTCATTATAAACGCCGTATTTTTTTGCAATGGCTCCCTTGGGTTCGAAATCTGCCAGCAGGGTAAAATGCAGGTT
>JBGPBW010000066.1:0-20036 GCA_041481385.1 Puia sp. | reverse complement strand
CTTTCTTTCTATCCTGTACGACATAATCAGGCCGATACCCCCTCCGATAGCTATCAGGGCAAAATAAATGGGTACGTTTGCGTCATGGTCAAATTCATTCGGAATCCGAAGTCTTACATTGTATAACAGCGTGTTATCCAGGAGGTATGCGAGAAAAAGGCCAACACCCGAACCGACCAGCAGCAATCCCCATTTGAGGTTGCGGAATGGAGCCGGACGCCTTTCAGGCTTTATTTTTGGGTCCAGGCCCTTTTCAATCATGGCCATGTTTTCGCGATTATTAAAATACCGAATTCCAAAAAGCAATGCACAAAGCGCCAGGCTGCTGAGGATAAGCCAAAAAAATACCAGTTGATCGGGTCCCATACACTTGTTTTTAAATTTTACTAAAGATTTTATACCATATCAGACTACACCCAAACCACACGGGTTACAGGAACCGCCACTATTTTTCTAATTTGGGTAGTCCGGGATTTCAAAAATGTACCTTAGCCTGTAACCCGGCCTTCCCATAAAACGTCTTATATAAGTGACTATAACCGGCCACTCAGATGAGGAAATCATAAACAGAACCCTTAAAGGGGATCAACCCGCTTTTGCACAACTGGTGGAGCGTTACAAAAACTATGTTTTCACCCTGATACTCCGGTTCATTGACAATCGGGAAGACGCTGAAGAGATCGCACAAGACGTGTTTGTAAAGGCTTACCGATCACTGGCTGATTTTCGCGGGGACTCTAAATTCAGTACCTGGTTATTTACTATATCCCGTACAACCTGCCTCAGTTTTCTGAGGAAGAAGAAACTGGATATACAATCACTGGATAACGAAAAGACGGGTCTTCAGTTAGAAAACCGGGAATCAGCCTTTCATGCAAATCTGGTAGAACAGAAATCCAGGCATGCCATGCTGAATCAGGCCATTTCGATGCTGAGCCCTGATGATGCCCAGGTATTAAACCTCTTTTATAAAGGTGACCAGACCCTGGAAGAGATCGGGAAAATCATGCGCCTGGATTCCAATACTGTGAAAGTGAAACTTCACCGTGCCCGGCAACGTTTAAAAGATAAAATGGAAAAATACTTCTCTCATGAGGTACGGGAAATTCATTCGGATTAAGGGAGAACAAAATCACTCGACAGAACAATCGTTAATTAAAAGAAATGTTATGGATCAGGATATAGAACATCGTATTTGGGAATTTATTGACGGGCACTGCAGTCCGTCTGAAAAAGCAGCAATCGTTCAGAATCTCGCTGATAATCAGATTTGGAAAAACAAATACACTGAATTGAAGAGTATACATGACATGCTTCAAAAAGAAGAACTTGACATGCCATCGCTGCGATTTACCAAAAACGTCATGGAGGAAATTTCCCGCTACCAGGTGGCACCGGCTACCAAAAATTATATCAATAAAAACGTGATCAGGGGAATCAGTTCCTTTTTCCTTGTCATGATCATAGGACTTATTATTTATTTCGTTGGGCAGATCCACTGGAACGGCAACTCTACAGGCAACCTTGTGCCTGCGTTTTCTCTGGAAGCTGATAAACTGAACTGGAGCAAAATGTTGAACAATACCTACGTAAATATTTTTATCGGTATCAATACCATTCTGGGTCTTATCCTGCTGGATAAATATATGCAGGTCAGGAAAAAAGACGGACGTTCTGGTGGTTGGTCCAAAGGAGACAGTGCTTAATCCTTTGTACATTTGCCTGATGGATATAAAAAATAATATTCTTGAAACCATCGGCAATACGCCGATGATTCGCCTGAACAAAATCACAAAGGATTTCCCATGTACGGTGGTCGCTAAGGTGGATTATTTCAATCCCGGTAATTCGATTAAAGACCGGATGGCCGTCAAAATGATTGAAGTAGCTGAAAAGGAGGGCAAGTTAAAACCGGGCGGTACAATCATCGAAGGAACCAGTGGTAATACAGGCATGGGACTTGCGCTTGTGGCTTGTGTAAAAGGTTACAAATGTATTTTTACGACCACCGACAAACAGTCTAAGGAAAAATCAGACATTCTTAAAGCCGTTGGAGCAGAAGTGATCGTTTGCCCAACGAATGTAGAGCCCGATGATCCACGCAGTTACTATTCTGTTGCCCGGCGGCTTGCCAGGGAAATTCCCAATTCATTTTATTGCAATCAATACGACAACCTGGCAAACCGGCTCGCTCATTACGAAAGTACGGGTCCCGAAATTTGGAAACAGACTGATGGAAAGATCACACACCTTGTTTGTACTGCAGGAACCGGGGGCACCATTACCGGTGTGGCGATGTATTTAAAAGAAATGAATTCCGAAATTAAGATTTGGGCTGTCGACGTGTTCGGGTCCTTGCTGACGAAATATTATAATACTGGGGAGAAAGATATGCACGAAGTACATCCTTATGTGTCTGAAGGTTTCGGCGAAGATTTTGTACCAGAGAATTACGACATGAGTGTAATAGATCATTTCGAACAGGTAACAGACAAGGCTGGTGCAATCATGGCGCGTAAACTCGCCAGGGAGGAGGGAATTTTTTGCGGATATAGTGCCGGCAGTTGTCTGCAGGGATTGTTCCAGTTGAAAAACAAATTAAAAAAAGACGACCTGGTCGTATGCATTTTTCATGATCACGGCAGCCGTTACGTAGCAAAAATTTATAACGACCAGTGGATGATGGAACGAGGGTTTCTGGATGTAAAAACATTCCGGGATATTATCAATGCGCGTATCGCTAATCCATTAATCACACTCGATCCGGAACAGACGGTAGGAGAAGCTGTGGACAGGATGAAGGAATTACATATTGAAAATATCCCTGTTCTCAGAGATGGCATTCCTGTGGGCGCTGTGAGTGAAAGCGGGTTATTTAACAGCATGCTTACAAACGGATCCGATATCCGGCTTAAAAAAATTAGTGAGGTAATTGAAGCTCCTTATCCAGTTGTGCCGTTCGATACCCCTGTCGAAAGAATAAGCGCCTTGATCAGTAAGGAAAACGGTGCAGTCTTGGGAAAAGATGACAGCGGAAATTTTCATATTGTCACCAAATATGATGTGTTACAGTCTTTCACCACGAAGGGTTAAGGGTATTATACCAGACCATATTTGACTTACTATCACGAGGGGGATTACAAGACGTAAATCTACGAGTTCAATAGCTCGTTAAACTACCTGTTGCCGGGTAAATCATGAACTGTTAAAATCAGGCAAAAAGGCTATTGTTGTTAATATGTGTATAAGTTAATTTTGGTTCTGAAGTTGATTGATTCACACTCAATCAGAACAATATCCGAAAACCGTTCAAAGTTCTTTTATCCAATATCCAATCGAAATTCCGGCGAAATCCGATATCAATCAACTTCATTTTTTTCTTATCCTTTGAATGCTGAACCGTCCTTACTGAAAAACCTGATCCTGTCCTGAGAAACCATCCTATCCTGTCCTGAGAAGCCGATCCTATTCGAAAAACCCATTACCCGTCCGTGAAATCCACCTATCCTGTGTGACAACCAGACCTGATCCCGAGTAACAAAGCCGATCAAACCCGGAGGAAAACCTTATTCTGAAATCCTATCCTAAGAAAGATGCCCTGAAATCCAAGAACCATGGGAAACCGGAAACAGTTTCAATATCCTTATTCAAAAACCAACTGTTTTATCCAGTGCCCTCCTGCTAAGTTTTTCTAACAATTTAGCAGGAGGTACCCATCGGTGGATGTTTACTTCCCTTTCAAAATTTCTCCCCGTCTTCCTGTATACACCAAAGCCTTTGATAGCAGATCTTAGTCCTTACGCTTAAAAAGTTGATCTTTGCAGAAAGACCTGATAAATGCATCTTTCATTCGACGTGAATGCGCCGGATAATAATCAAATCAACAAACCTTCCAGGAGAAAGCCCATTTTTCCTGTTAGTGAAAAACTAAGGCAGTACCTGCAAATGCATGGACGGGAGGTGAAACTGCCAGTCTCTTATGCCGATTTGCTGCACGTTGCTTATGCCGTCCCATTAAAGGATAAAAACGGAAATGACAGTTTATGGGAAACAGTTTCCTATGACATGCAACATTGGCAATATATCCGTGAAGGACTGATCAAGATGTATGCAATTTTAAAAACAGAAGGAGATCTGTCATTCAGCAAACACCTGGACGTTGCCCGGGTGGATTTCTGCAGTTTTGCCAATTCCAGTCCCTTCCGGATCCGTATTGTCAATAAGTTCAATGATAACTATGATCATTATTATATTAAACAGGCTGACGCCTCCCGAATTTATGGTCTTGAACTGGAACATTTGTTATCGCCGAACCGGATACATTTTTTCACCCACCAGCAAACCCTGATAGAAGAACATATCCCGGGTATTCCCGGAGACGTGTTTATTCAAAATTATTTAAAGGAGCCCCTCACCAACCGAATCCGTTTTGCGAAGGAATTTGTAAAGTTCAATGAAAGATGTTTTGTACGACTGCTTGGCGACATGAGGTCATACAATTTCGTGGTGGATATAACACCAGATATAGAGGATTTTCAATATCGTATTCGGGCTATAGATTTTGATCAGCAGTCGTATGAAGGAAGGAAGAATATGTACCTCCCACAGTTTTTTAAGGAAAATAAACCATTTGTGGATATTTGCATTAAATACCTGAACCATGATTCTATCACTCAGTACCAGACAGAAGAAAGAACAATGATGGCATTCCGTGTAGCATCTTCCAGGTTCCGGTTAATGTATTTGCTGAACATTATGTCAACTGATACCATTTCAACAACTGAGAAACTCAATCAGCTGCGGGAAGAGCTCGCTGCGGAATTCCATTCACATGTTTTTTTAAAATGCCGTTCCATGGGCCAGTTGGTAAAAAGACAATTGAAGCAGACGCTGCAGAAAAACCTGGCCCTGATTCAAAAAAATCTTGGAAAATTCCAGGACTGACCAATTTCTAATTTTCCGAATACATCTCTGCATAATTTTAGAGGATTTTCAAAGAAACGCGAAACAGGTGCCCGGGGGAAACCGTATCTTTGCGTACTTAAATTAAAAGAAAAACATTACTATGGCAAAATATAAGCCCGGTGTTTTATTTGGTGAAGAACTGGAGGCGCTTTACCAGGATGCAAAAACCAATGAATTTGCTATACCTGCTGTTAATACAACAGGCACTGACACGATCAATGCTGCGCTCGAAGCTGCTGCAAAAGTAAATTCGCCGATAATTATTCAATTCTCTAATGGAGGCGCCCAGTTTATTGCCGGGAAAGGTATGCCCAATGATCAGTTGCAGGCGAACATTTACGGGGGGGTTTCCGGGGCATTACATATTCATACTATTGCAAAATATTATGGTGTGCCGGTGATCGTGCACACCGATCACGCATCAAAAAAATGGCTTCCCTGGATTAGTGGACTATTGAGTGCTGGTGAAAATTATTACAAAGAAAATAAGCGCCCCTTGTTTAGTTCCCATATGCTTGATTTATCTGAGGAACCCCTCGAAGAGAATATCCATACCTCCGTGGAATTCTTTAAAAGAATGAAACCCCTTGGCATGGCTATCGAAATTGAATTGGGCGTAACCGGAGGGGAAGAAGATGGCGTTGACAACAGTGGAGTTGAAAATGATAAGTTATATACCCAGCCACAACATGTAGCATACGCATATACGGAACTCAGCAAAGTGGGCCGATTATTCAGTGTCGCCGCTGCTTTTGGAAATGTGCATGGTGTATACAGTCCAGGGAATGTGGAATTACGTCCAGTAATCCTTAAAAATAGCCAGGACTTTATAGAAAAAGAGTTGAAAACAAAACAGAAGCCTGTTTATTTTGTATTTCACGGGGGGAGCGGCTCTCCTCAGGTACAAATACGCGAAGCTATAAGTTATGGTGCCATCAAAATGAATCTGGATACCGATCTGCAGTGGGCGTTCTGGGAAGGCGTTCAAAAATATTATAAAAAAAATGAGGCCTTCCTGCAGGCGCAATTGGGCAATCCTGATGGACCAGACCGCCCGAATAAAAAATACTACGATCCCCGCGTTTGGCTACGCAAAGGAGAAGAAAGTTTTATCAGTCGTTTGCAAATTGCTTTTGAAGATCTGAATTGCATTAACCGGAACGCTTGATAATGGAGTTTTAAACTTGAAATACCTATTCTGTATGGCTGATGAATGGAAAATACCCATTGATCAGCCATTTTTTTTCCAGCATTGGGATACCTCCGACACTGACCACTCAACATGCGCCATATGCCATTCAAAAAAGCATTAAACGTTAAGCTTTAAGCCTTAAGTCTTTTTATTTATATTCATTCCATGAAAAGAATGATCACTTTATTAATTTGTTTGGTTTTCGCAGAATTGGGTCTTGCACAACAGACACCGGCCAGCAATCCCTCCACAAAGAAAACCGGGTCGACAACCACGCCCGCCACGCCCTCTTCGCCCAAAAGCGGTCCAAAGCCTTATAAGGAGGTCATCACTGACAAAGCGATAACACAAGCCGGATTATTTACCGTGCACAAAGTGGAAGACAAATGGTATTTTGAAATTCCGGATTCCCTGTTTAATAAAGAGATTCTTGCCATTACCCGTTTTGTAAAATCACCGGCCGGAAGCAGATCTTACGGAGGAGAGAAAGTAAACGAACAAACCATCAGGTGGGAAAAGGGTCCCTCTGATAATATTTTTTTGCGTGTAATCACAATCATTAGTGTGGCTCCGGATTCTTCACAACCTATTGCACAGGCAGTCAGAAATTCAAATGTGGATCCTATAGCGGCAGCCTTCGAAATCAAAGCTTTTGGAAAAGATTCAAACAGTGTAGTCATCGATGTGACAGATTTTTTCAAACTAGATAATCAGCCTGTCAGCATGAGTTCTGATATCAAAAGAAGATATAATCTCGGTGGCATTTCATCCGACAGGTCTTTTATTTCTTATATACACAGTTATCCGCTGAATACTGAAGTGCGTACAGTAAAAACCTTTAGTTCTTCCGCGGTCCCCGGCATCGCCGGGTTCGGGTCATCGAGTCTTCCGGCAGCCGATGTTGCCGGAGCAGTTACCATGGAATTGAATAATTCGTTCATCATGTTACCGTCAATCCCTATGCGAAAAAGACTTTCCGACCCCAGGGTTGGCTATTTTGCAAGTGAGTATTCCGTATATGACGATAAACAGCAGAAAGTTGAAACCAGCACATTTATTCATCATTGGCGTCTCGAACCTAAAGAGTCCGACTTGGTACGATGGAAAAAAGGGGAAGCTGTCGAACCCAAAAAACCCATCGTTTTTTATATTGATCCGGCTACCCCCAAGCAATGGCGTCCTTACCTTATTGCAGGTATCAATGACTGGCAACCGGTTTTTGAGAAAGCAGGCTTTAAGAATGCCATTCAGGGAAGGGAATGGCCGGAAAATGATAGCAGCATGAATCTCGAAGACGCCAGGTTTTCGGTGATTCGATATTTCGCCTCTGATATTGAAAATGCCTATGGTCCAAATGAAGCTGATCCCAGAACCGGGGAAATATTAACGAGTAATATCGGGTGGTATCACAATGTGATGAAATTATTGCATGATTGGTATATGATCCAGGCAGGTGCTGTGGATTCACGGTCAAGAAAGATGGTTTTTGACGACAGCCTGATGGGTAGCCTGGTTCGATTTGTATCATCTCACGAAATTGGTCATACGCTTGGGTTGCGCCATAATATGGGAAGCAGCAGCCTGACGCCTGTGGAAAAACTCAGGGACAAAGCCTGGGTGGAAGCCAATGGCCATACCGCTTCGATCATGGATTACGCCCGTTTTAATTATGTGGCCCAACCCGAAGACCGGATCGGACCCAAAGGATTATATCCCCGTATAGGACCCTATGACTATTGGGCTATTCAATGGGGTTATAAAATCATACCGGAAACAAAATCGGCAGAAGAGGATAAAAAAATTCTGAACAAACTGATCGTCGACAGCCTGAAAGCTAACCCCCGCTTGTGGTTCGGAGGTGAAGGCCAAAGCCTTGATCCCCGCTCTCAGACAGAGGATCTCAGCGACAATGCGATGAAGGCCAGTGAATATGGAATAAAAAACCTGAAAAAAATCATCGTGATGTTGCCCCTGTGGACGCGGGAGGAAGCTGACACGTACGAAAACCTGGAAGACATGTATTCGCAGCTTATCGGGCAATTCAGCCGATATATGAATCACGTGGCTAAAAATGTAGGAGGCATTTATGAAACATTCAAGAGTGTGGAACAACCCGGCGATGTCTACGCACCAACTCCGAAAATCATTCAGGAACAGGCAGTGACTTTTTTGCAGAATCAATTGTTTCAAACTCCATATTGGCTGATGGATAAGACTATTCTAAATAAGATCAGTAGTCCAGTTTCAACTGAAATGATCGCAAACACACAGGGAAATACACTAAGTTCCCTACTCTCCTCCTCTCGTTTGTTTCGTATGGAGATCATGTCGGACCGTTATGGGAAAACAAACGTTTATACCCCCGACAATCTGGTAACCGATTTGGAAAAAGGTCTTTGGAAAGAATTGAACAGTACAAATGCTATTGACCCCTTTAGAAGAAATCTGCAGAAACAATGGGTGGACATTCTGATATCATTGATGAATCCCGTGCAGCCTTCCATACCTGCGGGTTTACCCCGCGGAATCACGCTCTTTTTCGGCGCAGATATCAAAAACACAGATATCCCTTCAATTGCCCGTGGTCACCTGACAGCCCTTCGCATTCGCATCATCACAGCATCGAACAGATCAACAGATAAAGAAAGCAAATATCATTTGCTGGACATGGCAGAAAGAATAAGACAGGCTCTGAATCCCAAGTAGTCAGGACGGCATGTTCTGGTTCATAGTAGGTCTGGGCCCGATGGGTTTGTGGCTGGTTACTGTGTCGTACATGCATCCTCCAATCAAACCGAGCAGGATCAGTGCAAAACAAATTAACCACATTTTTTCCCTGCGCGATAGTTTTTGCATGATCGCTAATATAAATATTAATGCCTAATATTAATACGCAAATATTCTCAGGCCATTCACCAAACAATCATTTTATCTGACCAGCAGATCCAGGATGGGCGTACCGATATTACCGTTAGGCGCCTGTATGTGTAAAAGTGTAGCAAGTGTCGGTGCGATATCAGTCATATCCACACGAGCGGCAGATGCACCTGGATGAATATCCCAGCCCATAAAAATCAGCGGTATATGGGTATCGTAGGGATTCCAGGCACCATGCGTGGTACCGGTTTGAGCATAACTTTCCAGCCAGCCCGGGTCGAAAATCACTTCCACCTGTCCGCTTCGTTTGACGTTGTACCCGTTAATGATCATTTTTCTGATGGGTTCGGGAATGGGGGCTTCACCGATCCGGTCCAAGTCCACAGCATAGTTAATCCCAGGTTGTTTTTCGAGATAATCTGTTACTGTCTTTTTTATTGCTGAGAAATCCGCATTGGTTGCAGAAATTTTAGCCAGGTCAAAATTGATCTGGTAATTTTTTCCGGAGCGTATCGCCTTCGAAATATTGTATTTCTGCCGGATCAGTTCGTTCAGATTGTCCAATATCTTGTTGGATGAAAAAAAATCTGCCGGTATCCGGTTTTTTTCTGAGTAACCTACTGCATGAGCAGCTCCGTGATCAGCAGTAAGAAATACTAGGTAACGACCCTTTCCGACTTTTTCATCCAGTACAGAAAAAAAAACTGCGAGATCCAGATCCAGCCTCAAGTAAACATCTTCCACTTCTACTGAATTAGGTCCGAATACGTGACCTACATAGTCTGTTGAAGCGCAATTGATGGTCAGAAAATCAGTAGATAATCCTTCTCCCAGTTTATAAGCATCTATCAAAGTCTTAGCAAAATCCAGTGTAAAGGAGTTTCCAAACGGGGTACTCCGGAATGATCCGTGATTTTTCCCGTAAGCTCCTTTGATATTATGTGGAAAAACAGACCTGGTTTCTCCCGGAAGTTTACCTTCGTAACTTGCGTCATCCGGGTCACTTTCCACATAAGTTTCCAATGGAAATAAAGTATTCCAGTCGGCGCTTATGTATTTGTTAATATTTTTTTCCTGATTGAATTTGTTGACCTCCTCTGGCAATTTATTCATGTAATATGAACTGCTGATAAAATTTCCACTGGAGTCATCCAGCCAGAATGCCGCGTTTGCAGTATGGCCGGCGGGGAGAATGGCTGCTCTGTCTTTCAATGATACACCCACAACACGTGATTGGAAATTGGTGGCCATACGCAGTTCATCCGTAACTGTTGATACAAGCAGGTTCCGGGGTGACATTTTTCCATCTGCTGATGCAGGAACGCCCACTGAAAACACGCTGCTATCTTCCGTACAATATACCTGTACTCCTGTGAGCTGATCCGTCCAGTCGTTACCAGCAATGCCCGTTATAGAAGGTACCGAACCAGTATAAATACAGGTATGGCCGACCGCTGTAGTTGAAGGCAGATAGTTTATGTATGCATTCTCGCAGGAAAATCCCTGTTTTAACAGTCTTTTAAACCCTCCTTCGCCATACCGGTTGTAGTAACGGTACAAATAATCCCAGCGCATTTGATCGACAACTATACCAACGACCAGTCTGGGTCTTATTATGGCCGCTCCTTCAGGCTGCGCAATGCCTGCATACATTTGAAAAAAATACCAAACCGAAAGAATTATCGATTTTCTCAGCATCAGATTCGATTTAAACAAAGGTATCAGCATTTGTGATTTGTCCTTCGGCCCAAATGCATTATTTTTGCATCAATTTTTAACCTCCCTAACAAGATTTATGGCAGATATATTCGAAAAACTTACCAGACATCAGGGACCTATCGGACAACACCGGGAAAGGGCTCATGGTTATTTTGCATTTCCGAAACTGGAAGGTGAAATTGGCAGCCGGATGAAATTTCGCGGAAAAGAGATGATTGTTTGGAGTCTTAACAATTATCTGGGCCTTGCCAATCATCCGGAAGTGAGAAAAGCAGATGCAGAAGGCGCCGCAACATATGGACTTGCTTCGCCTATGGGTGCACGTATGATGAGCGGTAACAGCAATCAGCATGAACAGCTGGAAAAGGAACTTTCCGAATTTGTAGGTAAGGAGGACACAGCATTACTGAATTACGGATACCAGGGCATGGTGAGTATCATTGATGTTTTGTGTGGAAGACACGATATAATCGTATATGATGCCGAGTGTCATGCGTGTATTATTGATGGTCTCCGTTTGCATGCGGGACACCGGTATGTTTTTAAACACAATGATCTCGCCGATTTTGAAAAACAGATTCAGCGTGCCAATGCTTTAATTGAAAAACAAGCCGGAGGTGGGGTTCTCGTAATTACTGAAGGTGTTTTCGGCATGGCGGGAGATCAGGGTAAACTCAAGGAAATTGCAGCCTTAAAACCAAAATATAAATTTCGTCTGCTGGTGGATGATGCTCATGGATTCGGCACCTTGGGAAAAACTGGAGCCGGTGCAGGAGAAGAACAAGGTGTACAACAAGATATCGATTTGTACTTTTCTACTTTCGCCAAATCTATGGCATCTATTGGTGCATTTGTTTCCGGTGAAAAAAATATAGTCGACTATATACGATATAATATCCGGAGCCAGATTTTTGCAAAAAGCCTGCCCATGCCCCTTGTGTTGGGCAACTTAAAAAGACTGGAATTGCTAAGGAGTAATCCATCATTAAAAGAAAAACTCTGGAGCAATGCAGAAAAACTTCAGACTGGTCTTCGTAAAAAAGGATTTGATATCGGTAAAACCGATTCAGTAGTGACTCCTATTTACATGAAAGGCGATGTTCCTGAAGCAACCGCGATGGTAATGGATCTTAGAGAGAACTATGGAATTTTTTGTTCGATTGTGGTTTATCCAGTTATACCCAAAGGGCATATCATATACCGGCTGATCCCAACAGCCGTACACACTGATGCCGATATTGACGCCACACTTGCGGCATTTGAAGCCACTAAAAAGAAACTGGATATCGGTGAATACCAGGTGGAAGCGATTCCAGATATGGCTGAGGCTTAATGAGTTACGATATTATTATGATTGGTATAGCATAAAGGCCGGCTTTTTTCGTTTTTATACTAGGGTTTTTATCCTTTTGACGTCCTTTTGTGCTTTACCTTAAGATGAACTGAGCAATAATATCAGACCTGACCCATAGATCCAATAGAAGATGCTCCTGAGAATGACCATATTACCCGTATTATTAGCGGCTGCCTGCCGTTGTTACGGGAATGATGAGTTGCCGGATAAGGACTCGGGGATCGTCGTCATCACCCTTCAAAATGCCTCTGATAAGCTTTCAAAAATAGATTCAGTTTTTGTTATTTTTGACCGCTATGACCTGCGGGGTGCAGGTGTTATTAAAAAGGTCTTTTACCCGGATATCGAAAATAAAATTCGCGTCAACCTTCCCAAGGGTAAATATTATATCAGCATCTATTGCTTAGGAATCTATAATAAAGAAAGTTTCGACCGCATCGTTTCCGCAAAGTCCAAAAAAGAACGAAATATCCTCCTCCGCCTTCAGGCATCAGCATTGTATCAACAGGGACTGGCCAGAATTCCCGGTGAACATTTTGACCCTTCTCACCTGGCGATCCTTAACTTTTCCAATAAGTAGAATCTTAATTTTGCCACTGAAGAGAATAAAAAAAGCCTCCTTGTTGAAGGGAGGCCGCACTAATCAAATACCATTAACCATTAAACCTTATCCTATGAAAAGTCAAATATAAAAGTTTAGTAGAATCAACTGTGTTACACCACTGATAATTTTTTTGAACCGGGTTTAAGTTGACGCATATCAACTTAAAACCACTAATTTGTAAAATCATGAAGAACAAGATATGCGGAAAATAGTCATAGCCATTACCGGAGCCAGTGGCTCTCTGTATGCAAGCATCCTGATCGAGAAACTATTGACTATCCGTTCCCAATGGGAGACGGTTTCAATCGTTATGTCGAATAATGCGCGTACGGTTTGGGAGACAGAATTGGATAATCAGAACTATAAACGTTTACCCTTAGATGTTTATGAAACTGATGACTTTAACGCACCTTTTGCCTCCGGCTCCGCCCGGTATGACACCATGATTATAATCCCCTGTTCCATGGGAACCCTGGGAAGGATCGCCTCCGGCATATCTTCTGATCTGATCTCCAGGGCAGCGGATGTAATTCTGAAAGAACGAAGAAAACTGATTTGTGTGGTCAGGGATACACCGTACAACCTTATTCATATCCGAAACATGGAAACCGTTACCCAGGCAGGTGGGATTATTTGCCCGGCAAGTCCCTCTTTTTATAGTAAACCTGAAACGATTGAGGCACTTGCTGCAACTGTGGTTGACCGCGTAATCGATTTGGCCGGATTTGACGTGAAAAGTTTCAGATGGGGAACAAACAAGGACGGATAGGTGCAGATAAACAGGCTTACTGCGTCAGATTGATTTCCTCCACACCTGGATGTTTGGATTTATCAAATATGAAACTCGCATCTGTCAGACCTGCATTTCCGTTCAAGTTAATCACCGTATAAATATATCGGTTGCCATTTTTGTCCAGCACTTTTATTGGACTGACGATATAAGTTTTTTTGTCTACGTATAAATAAACTTTGTGAAAATTCTGGGATTTATCAACCGGAGTCATTTCAATTTCAACCAATGTCTTGGCGCCTGTTTTTTGTTCTCCGTTCACCTTATACAGGAAATCCTTGTCATAAAAATTAGTAAACAATTTTTGCGGTGATATGGTGGTGGATGTGGGATCTACTTTTGTAATGGTCACTTCATTTGAAGATTTGTCGTAAGTCCAGATTGTTTTTCCGTCGCAATATATCTCCTGCCCGGACAACTGTACCAAATATTTTATTCCTTTCATTGAAGCTGTCCCTTTTTTTATACCCTGCGATGTTCCCTGCGCATCCTGAAGCTGATAAGAAAACTGGACCTGAAGCGACTTGTACGATTTTATTTTTGCTGAAGCCTTGTCCAGGATTAATTTAGCAGATTGATCGCCACTTTGAGCCACAATTGATGAG
This sequence comes from Puia sp., assembly GCA_041481385.1. Classification (GTDB taxonomy): domain Bacteria; phylum Bacteroidota; class Bacteroidia; order Chitinophagales; family Chitinophagaceae; genus Puia. The sequence continues at coordinate 5,930 of JBGPBW010000066.1, read as the reverse complement.
ATGAAAAATAATCCGGCTAAAAAACTAAACATCACTTTCATACGGGAAAATTGATTTTAACGGGGGCAAGATATGCCATTCAATTTGCAATCGTTGTGCCATCGTGTTAAAATGAGGCTGATACTTAACCGTTTAACTGAGTCAGGTATATGGAAAGTTCGGAATCAGTTTTTATGATCACTTCACGCGCTTTACTCCCCTGATTAGGCCCAACGACACCTGCCGCCTCCAGCTGATCCATCAGACGTCCGGCCCGGTTATAGCCCAGTTTCATTCTGCGTTGAATGAGAGAAGTAGAGCCTATCTGATTTTGTACGATAAGACGGGCGGCCTCTTCAAAAAGCGGGTCGCGATTATTCGCGTCAAATTCTTTATCACCCAGTTCCTTTTCGTCAACATATTCCGGTAAAAGAAAAGCCTGGGGATATCCCTGTTGTCGGCCTATGAATTCCGCGATTTCCTCGACTTCCGGGGTATCCACAAAGGCACATTGGAGACGGGTAATTTCACCGTTATAGGAAACCAGCATATCTCCTTTCCCAATCAGTTGCTCCGCTCCTCCGGTGTCCAGGATAGTCCTCGAATCTATTTTGGAGGAAACTTTAAATGCAATCCGGGCCGGAAAATTTGCTTTTATGGTACCGGTGATGATATTCACAGAAGGTCGCTGGGTTGCTATAATTAAATGGATGCCTACAGCTCTGGCCAGCTGGGCTAGGCGCGCGATGGGCATTTCTATTTCTTTTCCAGCCGTCATAATCAGGTCGGCAAATTCGTCGATAACCAACACGATAAACGGAAGGTATTGGTGTCCCTTCTGCGGGTTCAATTTCCGTTTGATAAATTTGTCGTTGTATTCCCGGATATTCCTTGTACCCGCTTCTTTAAGAAGATCGTAGCGATTATCCATTTCGATACACAAAGCATTGAGTGTATAAATGACTTTCTTGGTGTCCGTAATTATGGGCTCCTCTTCCCCCGGGAGTTTGGCAAGGAAATGTTTTTCAATAATCCGGTATAAACTAAGTTCAACTTTTTTCGGATCTACCAGAACGAGCTTGAGTTGTGATGGATGTTTTTTGTAAAGCAGAGAAACCAGGATAGCATTTACGCCGACCGATTTCCCCTGACCCGTTGCCCCGGCCATCAGCAGGTGAGGCATGGTAGACAGATCTACAATAAAATTCTCATTATCTATCTTCTTACCCAGGGCAATGGGAAGGTTGAAACTGCTATGCTGAAATTTGTCAGACGCGAGTAGCGTTCGCATACTCACGACAGTTTTTTTTACATTAGGCACTTCGATGCCGATTGTTCCTTTTCCTGGAATCGGAGCTATGATTCGAATACCCAGGGCCGATAGGTTAAGGGCGATATCATCCTCAAGGTTTTTGATTCGGGAAATTCGCACCCCCGGCGCCGGTACGATCTCATACAGGGTTACGGTGGGCCCTACTGTCGCACTGATCTTCTGGATATCAATATCATAGTTCTTTAATGTGCCGATAATTTGATTCTTATTATTTTCCAGTTCAGCAGGATCCTGAATGATCCGGTCATTTCCATGAGCCTGTAACAGGTCTAGTGTTGGAAATTTATAAGAACCCAAATCCAAAGTCGGTTCATAATCCGGCATAAGATCTGATTTGGCCGAAAGCACCTCGGATTCGCCTACTTCCGTGGCCAGGTCGGGAACATCCTTGATTTCAAGTTTCAGTGGATCCTGATCTGGTACGGGCTTTTTTGGGAAACGGCCAGGGGGCGTCGCTGGAACGACCGGGTCTAAAGTTTCCTCCACGAGAAATGGTGCCTGGAGTTCGGACTCAGGAAGTTCACTCGCTATGATCAGCGGAACATCCTGGCCGTCTTTAAGTTTATTTTTTCTATTTTTTGCAGCCGGTTCCTCGATAAAAAGCAAGGCACCCTCTGATTTATCCTGATCTTCAGTTTGATGACTCATTAGTGAAGTAACACTTTTGTCCCTTTGTGTTGCTTCCGGCAATTTGAACTCTGGGTTGAATCGCCAGATGAAATAAGCCAGAGCTCCTGCAAATAAAACGCAGGCAGTACCTATCCTCCCAAGAAAACGCACCATCCAGTCACTAGTCATATCCCCAAAAGCGCCACCCCAGGGAAAAGAAACATTCCGACAAACAAAAGCCAGAGTAGTGGACAAATAAATCAGCCCGATCAAAACATAACGCAGGTTGCGCCTGACAGAAAAATATTTCTTGGCAAACAGCCAGTTGATTCCTGTGATAAAGAAAAACGAGCAAATAAAATAACTGGCAAGGCCAAATCCCTTATAGAAAAAAAGATGGGAAACATAAGCACCCAGATTTCCAAGTAAATTGGCAACTTTCATGTCTTTTGATGGGGCCAGGATAGATATTCCACGGAACACTTTGTCCTGGTCTTCCCGCCAGGTAAACAGGTAAGACGTAAAGGCAAGAAATAAAAAAATCGAAACCAGTACAAAAACTGCACCCGTAATCTTATGTGTCCGCTCATCTCTTAGTACCTGGGAAACAGTCAGTTTGGCATCCTTTTCTGTTTTCAGGGAAGCTGGTGCGGAAGATTGGTTTTTCTTTGACTTTGAACGCTGAGCCATGACGACAAAGATATGCACCCGGTTGCAGAAATGAAATGCATTCGATAGGAAAGGATCAGGAAGATCTTCCCTTTAAAATGGCCACACTTAACGAAATCCATCCACCGATGAAACCTATTCCTCCCAGGGGAGTGCAAATGCCCAGGACAATCGGGATGGCGATACCCTTGGTCATTAACGTGGAAATGACATACAGAGAGCCACTAAACAGCAAAATACCTGCGATAAATAAAGACCCTGCCCGATTCATCCAGGCCCCGGGGAATTGTTCGCTGAGGATCCCTGTTGCCAATAAGGCGAATACATGGTAAAATTGGTAACGAACCGCCAATTCGTATACTTCCAGTGCAGAATCCGGCATTTGATTTTTCAATTGGTGCGCAAGCAACGCCCCGAAAATCACGGCAAGGGCTCCGGCAATAGCGGCAAATAAAAGAAAAAGTTTATTCACTGGGTATGAATTTTATTGTAATAAGGTCACTAAAGGCTCAAGCTCCATTGTTTCCTCATGCACCATCAGATCTGCCTGTTCGTAATACATTTTTCTTTCGCTCAGTTTCCTGATAATATAAGCCCTTAGTCCTGCCTCATCAATACTCCTTAAAAGTGGACGTGACATTTTTTCCCTGAGTAATCGTTGATTTAAAGCTTCCAGGGAAGTATTCAGCCATAATACTTTCCCATTTTTTTTCATGAACTTGATATTGTTGAAAAAGCAGGGCGTACCACCTCCTGCCGACAACACAAAATGTTCTTCCCTCGAAACCAGGTCTTCAAGGGTTTGTTTCTCCATGTATCGGAAGTATTCTTCGCCCTTGACTGCAAAGATTTCTGAAATACTCATGCCCTCACTATTAACAATTACGGCATCCAGGTCGTAAAAAGGCACTTTCAGTTTCTCCGCGATACGGATTCCCCAGTGTGTCTTACCTGAACCCATAAAACCAATCAGAAATATGCGCATAAACAAATAATAATTATTTGAGCTTTTGGAAATCCGGGCTCTTTCTTTTTCTCTAATTGCATGTCCCGATCCGGCGCATTAGATCAAAAAACGATTCGCGTTCTACATAAAAGCATTGATACCTGTCACATCCATTCCTGTAATTAGTAAATGCACGTCATGTGTGCCTTCATAGGTAAGTACGCTTTCCATATTCATCAAATGACGCATGATGGGATATTCACCAGTTATTCCCATCCCTCCGAGCATTTGCCTGGCTTCCCGCGCAATTTCTGTGGCAATAGCACACCCGTTCCTTTTTGCCATCGAAACCTGTGCCGGACTTGCCCTTTTTTCGTTCATCAATACCCCGAGACGCCAGTTCATGAGCTGAGCTTTAGTGATTTCTGTAATCATTTCTGCCAGTTTTTTCTGTTGAAGCTGAAATCCCCCGATGGGTCTGCCAAATTGTACCCGTTCTTTGCTATACCTCAGGGCAGTATCATAACAATCCATAGCCGCACCTACAGAACCCCAGGCAATACCATACCTGGCTTTTGTTAAACAACTTAACGGCCCTTTAAGTCCCCGGATATCCGGAAAGAGATTGCCTTTGGGCACTTTAACCTGATCAAATACCAATTCGCCGGTTGCTGAGGCACGTAAACTCCATTTTCCATGTGTGGTTGGCGTAGAAAATCCTTCCATCCCCCGTTCAACTACCAGACCCCGGATATCACCCTGTTCATCTTTTGCCCAAACGACTGCGATCTGGGCATAAGGTGCATTACTGATCCACATCTTACTGCCATTCAATATAAAATGATCCCCTGCATCCCGGATATTGCTTAACATGCCTGCCGGATTTGATCCATGGTCGGGCTCGGTAAGCCCAAAACAGCCCAGCCATTCTCCACTCGCCAGTTTGGGCAATATTCTCATTTTCATTTCTGCTGACCCGTAGGCATGAATGGGGAACATTACCAGGGATCCCTGTACCGAGGCGGTTGACCTGACACCGCTATCTCCTCGTTCCAGCTCCTGCATCATAAGTCCATAACTGATATAATCCAGTCCTCCACCTCCATATTCTGTCGGTATTGTGGGTCCAAAACAGCCTAATTCTCCCAATTGCTTCACTATTTGAACCGGAAAACTGGCTTTTTGTGCATAATCCTCAATAATTGGGCTTATTTCCTTTTTTACATAAACTCTTACGGTGTCACGTATCAGTTTATGTTCGTCGGAAAGCAGTTCGTCTATCAGGAAATAATCCGGACTCTGAAAAGCATCTGTTTTGGAAGCCATGGTTATGCTATTGGATGCGAAAATACTCATTGGGGACGAATAAAGTTTAAAGGGGATTGCCCCAAATCCTAAATCAGGTTCATGACCCATATTCAGTTTATCCGTAGGAACCCAGCTAATATCACTGATAACATTTTAAATATAAACCAGTTACCATTTCTAAAAAGAAATTGAGGGTTATCCTTCAGGTCGGTGCAACATCCTGCTTTTCTTTGTGTACTTATATATAAACAAAAAGACTAAATCTGTTGGAGTTAACTGCATCCATACAAATTGACGAACTGGTAGAACGCTGCAGGCAGGGAGACAGAAAAAGCTATAGTGAATTATATCAGAAGTATGCCAAGGCCATGTATAATACCAGTTTGCGGATAGTAAACCACACTGCCGATGCGGAAGACGTATTACAGGAGTCCTTTTGTGATGCATTTGCCGCCATTGATAGTTTTGGATACAAATCCACTTTTGGTGCCTGGCTAAAAAGAATTGTCATCAACAAATCAATAAACGCCCTTCGGAAAAGGAAAATGGACATTATCGACATCGAAAAAACAACTGCGCTTCATTTGCCCGAAGAAGACAGTTATGATGAAGATGCCCTGAAATTCAAAGTAGAGGAAATAAAAAAAGCGGTGAAAGAATTGCCTAACGGATATCGCACAGTACTCACGCTTCACTTATTTGAAGGATACGATCAGGAAGAAATTGCTGAGATACTGCAGATATCCCACGCAACTGTTCGAACTCAATATATGCGCGCAAAACAAAAATTGTTATTACTTATTAAACAAGGAGGCTTGACATGAGTAGTCCATTAGAAAAATTTATTCTGGAAAACCGGTCGGCATTCGATAACGACACGCCGGATACGAGGGTTTGGGAAAAGATCAGTGAACGGATGGATCCTACAGACTCAAAAAAAGAGACCCCCCTTCGGTCACTGCCTTTTAGACGCTGGCTTTCTGTAGCTGCAGCAGTATTTGTACTGGGATTGTCAGCGGTATGGTTCTATACCCGGCATCAAATCAAACCCCAAATGAATATAGCAGACAAAAAGCCAGGGAAAAT
>JBGPBW010000065.1:0-20204 GCA_041481385.1 Puia sp. | reverse complement strand
GGTGAACTCTTGTTATTTACAGGAATCACAATACCACATTTTGAACTAAAAAACCTGGAGCACAATGCTTTTCCCAATGGCTGGAGAGGAATTTTTGGGGCCATTCCCTTCGCCATATGGTTTTTTCTGGGCATTGAAGGCGTAGCCAATACCGCTGAGGAAGTCGTTCGACCCCAACGAACCCTGCTGCTGGGATTCGGTTCGGCCATAATCACCCTGGTGATTTTATGTGTACTTATTTTTATTAGTTCCATCGGTGTTAAAGGATGGGAGGCGATCGTATACAAAGCAGACGGCAGCACATCAGATTCTCCCCTACCCCTGGCTCTCGCATATGTTACGGGAAGTAATCACCTGCTCTATCACTTGCTCATCACCATTGGATTGTTTGGCCTTATCGCTTCATTCCATGGATTGATACTGGCATCCGGCAGGTCGACCTATGAATTTGGAAAAGTGAAATTTGCACCTTCAGTTCTTGGAAAAATTCATGGCCGGTTTAAAACCCCCGCCAACGCCCTCATGATAAATATGGTTCTCGGCATCATCGCCCTATTATCCGGAAAGACGGCTGAAATCATTACCCTTTCGGTTTTCGGCGCCCTGACCCTGTATATTTTTTCTATGATTTCCCTGATACGCCTCAGAAAAAAAGAACCCGGCCTGGCAAGGCCCTTCATTGTGCCCCTCTATCCTTTTTTTCCAGTTACTGCGCTATTGATTGCCGTAATTTCGATTATCGCGATGACGATATACAATTTGAAATTATCACTATTGTATTTTCTGTTGATGGCTTTTTCATTCATGCTCTTCAAACTAATAAAAAAGCAGCCAACGTTTTAAAAATTTCTGTATGGATTCGAAAGAAATTCTTCAATATGTAAACAATCATGCTTCTAAGAAAGTAAAGATTGCCCTTACGGATATCGATGGTGTCCTGCGCGGAAAATATATTTCGGTAGAGAAATTTCTCTCCGTCGTTGAAAGCGGTACCGGTTTTTGCGACGTCGTTTTCGGATGGGATTCCTCAGATCTGGCCTATGACAATGTAGCGTATACGGGCTGGCACACCGGTTATCCGGATGCGGCTGTCCGGATCGATCTGTCCACGTTCCGGAAAATACCCTGGGAAAATGAACTTCCTTTTTTTCTCAGCGAACTCATCCCAAAGGAAAGTGGATCCTCTGTATGTCCCAGGCAACTTTTGAAAAAAGTATTCGCAGACGCAGAAGCATCCGGCTATTTACCCAGCTTTGCTCAGGAATTTGAATGGTACAATTTTGCTGAAACGCCGCAAACCATACAGGATAAACAGTTTCACAATCTCCAGCCCCTTACACCCGGCATGTTTGGATATTCGATCCTACGTTCAGGACTGAACGCCGATTTCATGGGCGATCTTTTCAGCCTGCTCAGCAGTTTCGGTATTCCCCTGGAAGGGTTACATACGGAAACCGGTCCGGGAACCTATGAAGCGGCCATCAGTTATTCCGGTATCCTGGAAGCGGCGGACCGTGCGGTACTATTTAAGACCGCTGTAAAAGAAATCGCATATCAGCATGGCATCATGGCCACCTTCATGGCAAAAATTAATGAACGCCTGCCCGGTTGCGGTGGTCATGTCCACCAGAGTTTATGGGATGCAGGAAAGAAAAATAATCTTTTCTATGATGAAAAAGATCCATGGAAAATGAGTGAAACCATGAAACAATATGTTGCCGGTCAATTGCATCTGATGCGCGAATTACTTCCGCTGTTTGCACCGACCGTCAATAGTTATAAACGTTTGGTGGAAGGCGCCTGGGCGCCCACTACCCTCACCTGGGGCATCGACAACCGGACCGTGGCACTACGTGTTTTATCTGCAGGACAATCATCCTGCAGACTGGAGACCCGTGTGATCGGATCCGACACAAATCCTTATCTGGCTATGGCGGGCGCGTTGGCCGCTGGATTGTACGGTATTAAAAATAAAATGACACTCAGCCAAACTCCTTCTACCGGTAATGGATATCTGGACAATTCACACGGCCGACTTCCGTCAACGCTCGAAGAAGCCACAACCTGTATGCGTGAATCAAGGATTGCCCGTGATATATTGGGAGAACAATTTGTGGATCATTTTACGCGCACAAGGGAATGGGAATGGCGTCAGCACCTGAAGGCGGTAACAGACTGGGAAATCAAAAGGTATTTCGAAATCATTTAACGAGCGTCCATGGACCTGAATAAAATCTACCAATACAATTTCCCCACCATCATCCGATTTGGTGCCGGCGCCAGCAGGGAACTTGGTCCTTATCTGTTGAAGCACGGACTTGACCGGCCGTTGATTGTTACCGACCCGACGGTTTCCCAGCTGGATTTCTTTAAGAAAATCCTAAACGATCTCGCAGACCGGAATATTGATGTGGAAGTTTTTTATGGTATCCACAAGAATCCGGTGAAGTCAGATGTTTATAAGGGAGCAGCCGTCTACGATCAAAGTAAACGAAATGCAGTGATCGGTATCGGCGGGGGTGCGGCACTGGATGTAGCCCGTGCAGTTACCCTTCGGATAAACCACCGGGAGGATCTTTTTGTGTATGATGACCTTAAAGGGGGCGATGTATTTGTAACCGGCGAAATGCCTCATTTCATAACGATTCCTACAACTGCAGGTACGGGAAGTGAAGTGGGCAGAAGCGCTGTGATTTCGGACGATGAAACGCACCAGAAAAAAATCCTGTTCTCTCCGAAACTCATGGCGAAGATCGTCTTCGCCGATCCATTGCTTACTATGGAACTGCCTTCATTCATTACGGCGGCAACAGGTATGGATGCGCTGACGCATCATATGGAAGCCTTCCTGGTCAATATGTTTCACCCCATGTGCGATGGTATCGCCCTGCAGGGCATTTCACTTATACATCAGTCACTGGAAAAAGCAGTTAACCATCCTGACCTGGAATCCCGATCCCGGATGCTGATTGCCTCTTCGATGGGGGCCGTGGCTTTTCAGAAAGGATTGGGTGTAGTGCATTCACTCGCGCATCCCCTGTCTTCCCTGCTGGATACGCACCATGGACTGGCAAATGCCGTGAATATTCCCTACGGCATGGAATTTAATATAACAGGCTCTGAACACAAGTTCAAACAAATAGCGCGTGTATTACAATTGGAAAAAGAATCCGGCGAAGAAGTCGTCCGTTATCTTTTCGAACTCAATGAAAAAATACATATCCCACGGAATCTGTCTGCCATCGGTGTGAAGTCCGAACATATTGAAACTCTGTCCGCACTGGCCCTGGCTGATTTCGCCCATCCCAATAATCCAAAACCTGTGACGCTGGAAAATTTTAAACAGCTTTATCTGAAAGCGCTTTAAGACGTAAAGCTAAAGGCGTAAGGCTTAACGCTTAACGCAATTTGAAAATGGTTCAATTAAAAATATTGGTTGCATATGCAAATTATTAATCCGGCGACTGAAGAGATTATTGCTGAGATTTCAGAAGATACAACGGAAAGTTTATCCGTGAAACTTCAAAAGTTGAATGCTGCCCAGCCGGGATGGTCAGCTACAGATATTCCCTCCAGAAAAAAAATAATACAGCGGTTTTCAGATCTGATGGGGGAACAGATCGAAAGTCTTTCCCTCGTGTTGACGAATGAAGTGGGTAAGCCCCTGCAGCAAAGCCGTAATGAAATTAATGGTGCCCGCACAAGAATCAAGTGGCTGGCAGAAAATGCGGAGTTATATCTGAGCGAAGAACAAATGACAAAAGACAATAACCTGGAGGAAAAAATTTCCTATGAGCCGCTCGGCACGATCTGTAATATTTCGGCATGGAATTATCCATGGCTCGTCGGGGTGAACGTATTTATACCCGCACTACTTGCCGGAAATGCGGTTATGTATAAACCTTCTGAATACGCATCCGGGACAGGTTTGGAAATTGAAAAACTATTAAAACAGGCAGGCTTGCCGGCAGACTTGTTCCAGGTGGCACTCGGTGCAGCCCCGGTCGGAAAGGCACTTCTGGACCTCCCCTTTGACGGTTATTTTTTTACAGGTTCCTATAAAACCGGGAAATCAATCTATGAACGGTGTGCATCCAAAATGATTCCCTGCCAATTGGAAATGGGTGGCAAGGATCCGGTATATGTTGCGGATGATGTCACCAATGTTCAGCAGGTGTCCGCATCAACTGCAGATGGCGCGTTTTATAATAATGGACAAAGTTGCTGTTCGGTGGAGCGCATCTACGTTCAGGAATCCATTTACGAAGAATATATTAATGAATTTGTAAAAGAAACGCTTGGCTGGAAAACAGGTGCGCCGACCGACGAGGGTATATATTTCGGACCCCTTACCCGGAAAGGGCAGCTGATTGTTTTGGAAAAACAGGTAGCTGATGCCATATCAAAAGGCGCGCGCCTGGTTATGGGCGGCAAACGACTCCCGGGAAAAGGATATTATTTTGAACCCACGATCCTGGTGGATGTGACGCATGAAATGGATCTGATGAAAGAAGAATCCTTCGGACCCATTATCGGCATCATGAAAGTAAAAGACGACATTGAAGCCACGCGACTGATGGCCGACACAGAATACGGGTTAACCGCAGCCGTGTATAGTCAGGACAGAAAAAGGGCAGAAAAAATACTGCGGCAACTCAATACAGGTACCGGTTACTGGAATTGCTGCGATCGCGTATCGGCACCGTTGCCCTGGAGTGGCAGAAATCATTCAGGATTTGGTGTAACACTTTCCCATGCGGGTTTTCATTCCTTTGTAAGACCCAGGGCCTGGCATTTGAAAAAATAATTAACCCTGTAATTAAATTTCAATGATTAGAAAACTCTACTCCGCAAGACATAACAGCAGCGGCGGCCAGCCCATCAAAAGAAGCAATGAGATCCAGCGCATAGAAACATTCAGCGACGGGGTATTTGCTTTTGCTGTTACCCTCCTGATCGTTTCACTCGAAGTCCCGCATAGTTTTGATGAACTGATGAAAACCATGCGTGGTTTTTTTGGGTTTGGGATCAGTTTTTCTTTATTGGTTTTTATTTGGCAGGAACAACACCGTTTTTTTCGTACCTATGGAATGGATGATGGCGTTACACTTAAACTGAATATCATCTTGTTATTTCTGGTGCTGTTTTATGTTTACCCCCTGAAGTTTCTTTTTTCACTATCGTTTGGAGATATGGTTTATGGGGAAGGTAAATCTCCCTTTACCATCAGAGCTGAACAGGTACCAACCCTGATGGCAATCTATGCGATGGGCTTTGTCACCATATATTTTCTTTTTTTCCTGATGCATTTGCGCGCCAGAAATAAATCTGCCGTTTTGGGTTTGACGCCTCTTGAACGTTTTGACTGCGGGTCTACCATGTACAGGATGATTGTCATGGTGTCTGTGGGTATTTGTTCCCTCCTTACAGCATTGATGCTGAAAAATGTACAAGCTACATGGGCAGGTTATGTTTATTTCCTGATCTGGCCAGCCATTATCATTTTTTTTAAATTCCGAAGGAAACTCAGAAAAAAATTATTTCATTGAAATAAAGTAAAGAGCGGGTTAGATATAAACGTAAAAAAAAATCAACAAGGGCTCCATTGAACCCTCGTTGATTTTATTGCATGTTAAATCAGAATGCCAGTTTAAAGGCTCCAGTAGAATTAATGTTGATACTGATCTAAACGTGGCATTGAACTCGTATCCCGTTTTGGAGAACTGCTGGTATCTGTCTTCTTACCGGGAACTGTATCCCTGACAATCTGAGGTGTAACGGGATTGCTGTTTATTTTTCCCGAATTACCTGAAGTAGCCATAACAGACGATAAAACACATATTCCTGCAAACGCGGCAAATAGCACTTTTTTCATAATAATAAATTTTAAGTTTTCATAATGATTCTCTCGCCACAATTTTCTAGGTCCGGGTACAGCGGTTTATTATCCTGATAAAAGAGATTTGCAAAAATCAGTTCATTCTATGCAACGTAAAAACCATGCCAGATTTACCAAAGGCTATTTTAAAGCCAGCGTCACACCACCGCTTCCGGCGTCAATATCCACAGTGGCGCCTCCACCATTAACAGTTCCGTTGATGGATTGTTTCTCCATCGAACCACTGAAATTACTCAGACCTTCTGTTTTTATGCGGTCCCCATGAACATCCAGGTTAATGCCCTTGCCTTTTGGAATTGCGAGGTAAACATTGCCGCCTGAATTGCTCAGTTTAACATATTTGCCGATTTCGTTGATTTGAATATCGATATTGCCACCACTGGTGGAAGCTTCCAATGAACCGGTCATCGCTGTAAGGGAAATATTTCCTCCTGATGTATGGGTATCCAGTTCACCAGTTATCTTTTCCGCGTCGACATTGCCGCCGCTGGTAGTGGCCCGGATATTCCCGTTCAAATCCTTTAAATCGATGGATCCGCCGGATGTATTCAGGCGGATATGACCTGAACAACGGCTGGCTTCAATGCCACCTCCGCTGGTTTCCAGGTCCAGATCATCCTTACAATCCGAAACGGAAATACCACCGCCGGATGTACGACCGTCAATCTTGCCGGTCAGTCCTTTTACATCCAGGCCGCCACCGCTGGTATAAAAATGCTGCTCACCGGTAAGGTTCGCTATGCTGATTCCACCGCCGCTGGTATTCAGGTTGGTAGCGCAGGTCACAGGAACAAAAATGTTAAAAGAAAAACTCAGGGCGTTGCTCCAGTTCCTGAGATTCTTCTTTGGCTTTGCAATCGCCGTGAGTTTATTGCCGGAAGCAGTTACGGTTAATTCATAGTCGGCATTAATCCTTGACTGCATTTCTTCCTTGGTATATTCGCCATGGTGACCATTTTCGGTAACCCATACCTCGATCCGGGCGTCCGAAGCGTTGCTTACGCCTGTTACTTCAATCCCGCCGCCTGAGGTTTTTGCTTCAACCTGTTTGATTGCATCGGCAGTTAAAGATTTGTTTAAGTAAAGAAGGCCTTTGTGGGAATTTTGCGCCTGCGCAAGAAACCCGGCAACTGCAAATAGAAAACTTAAAATGACTCTCATGTTTTGTTTTTTTAATTGATGAATTTTGAATATTTATTCTGAACCTTTTCATAATCCGTAGTTCATTCTGAACGAAGGCTGGATACCGGATTGACCAGGGCAGCTTTAACTGCCTGAAAACTGACCGTGAACAAAGTGATGCAAATGGCTGCCAGACCCGCTACAACAAACATCCACCAGGTGATGGGTGTTTTATATGCAAAGTCATCCAGCCATTTTTTCATAACATACCAGGCGATGGGCGACGCAATCAGCAGCGCTATACATACCAGCACGATGAATTCTTTCGACAACAGCCTGAAAATCGAGGATAAACTCGCACCCAGCACTTTCCGGATACCGATTTCCCGGGTTCTCTGTTCTGCTGTAAACATAGCCAGTCCCAATAAACCCAGACAGGAAATAAATATGGCCAGCACAGAAAAACAATAAGAAAGTTTACCAACCATCTGTTCGCTGATATATAGTTTCTGATATTCGTCTTCAGAAAACTGAAAATTGAACGGAAATTTGGGGTTGAGCCTGTTGCATAGTTTTTCCAGGCTGGTTAGGGCTTGTTTGGTTTGTCCGGATTTTGTTTTCACAAGAATGTTACCGTAGTCATCAGTCTCTCCCAGCCGAAGTACCAACGCATTCACGGGAATCCGCAGGGAATTGAAATGAAAATCCTTTACCACGCCGACCACCGTCCCTTTTTTGTTCCAGAAAGTCAGGCGGCTGCCCAAAGGTTTTTTGAAACCAATTTTTTTAAGCGCCTCCTCATTGATGATATATCCCACCGTGTCGGTCGGAAAATCTTTCGAAAACTCCCTTCCTTTCAGGATCTTAATATTCATGGTTTTTACAAAGTCATACCCGATGGCGGCCTGCGTAAACATGGGTTTCGAATTGGGATCCTTTCCATCCCAGTCCACCCCATAAGTGCCATTGGAAATCTCCGTGGGGGATTGAGAAATCCGGGAAACTTCCCTGACGCCAGGCATCTGCAATGCCTGTTGCTTAAAATAATCATACTGTTTGGTCAGGTCTCCCGACAACGGGATATAAATCAGATTTTCGCGGTCATAACCCAGGTTGGTATGCTGAATAAAATTGATTTGCCTGGAGATTACAATAGTACCGATGATCAGCATAACGGACAATACGAATTGAAATACAACAAGGCCCTTTCTGAACCAAACCGACCCGGTGCTGAGTTTGAGCGCACCTTTTAATACCAGGACCGGTTTGAATGCAGAGAGAAATATCGCCGGATAACTGCCGGATACCAACCCGGTGACGAGGGTCAGAAATGAAATGCTCAACCAAAAACTGCCATTTGCATAGGGAAAATGTATTTGTTTTTGTGTCAGATTATTAAAAACAGGTAAGGTAAGTATTACGATCACCATCGCAAGTAAAATAGCAATCAGCGCGAGCAGTATCGCTTCGCCGATAAATTGCTTCATCAGCGAACTCCTAAGCGCACCCACCACTTTACGAACTCCGATTTCCCGTGACCGTTTAATGGATCGGGCTGTAGTCAAATTCATAAAATTGATACAGGCGATTAATAAAATAAAAATTGCGATCAGGCTGAAGAGGTTTACGTACTGGATCCGCCCTCCCTCAATCTTACCGGTTGGTGAAAAGTTTGAGTGTAAGTACCTGTCTTCAAAAAGCTGAATGCCCAATTCGACACGGAATCCATTTCCCTGTTCCTTATTATACTTGTCCAGAAAGCGGGTTATCTTTTTTTCAAACAAAACGGGGTTGGTACCAGGCTTTAAGAGTATGAATGTGCCGGGCCCGTTATTCCCCCATTCTTTTGCCCAGCTGTTGTTTTCCAGAAAAGCGTGCCAGTTGATCAGGTAGTCAAAACGCTCCGACACATTTTCAGGAATTTCAAATACCGCAGTAACCGTATAATCCTGACGATTTTCATAACGTATCGTTTTCCCCATGGCCAATTCAGGTGAACCGAAAAAATCCTTCGCCATTTTTTTGGATATAGCAATGGAAGATGGTGTATTCAGCGCCGTAGCTGCATTTCCTGCCAGCATATTGTAGCTGAACATTTTAAAAAAATCCATACCTGCGTGATTACCGGTCTCCTGCATAATATGATTACCCACCTGGAAAGTGGACAGGTCTTCCCATGCAAAATTGCTCGCATAATGTACCTCGGGTAAAACCCTTCTCATTTCATCTGCCAGTACACCCGGTGTTGCATGAAACGCATCGATTTTATTATCGAAATACTGTCTTTCATAAACACTGTATAAACGGGATGAATTCTTATTGAATTTGTTCATATTGCGCTCATCCCTGATCCATAAAAGGATCAGCAGCGTGCAAGCCATGCCGAGGGCGAGGCCGACAATATTGATCAGCGAAAAAATCTTGCTCTTTCGGAGGTTCCGTATGGCGACCAGAAAATAATTTTTCAACATATTATTCCTGCTGCGTACATAATTTCCCTTTCATTTCCATCCAGTCGAGTGCCAATTCGGTAACTGGTTAAAAATCAAGCTCGTGAGCCGTATTCCCAAAACCAACACTGACCGGTTTCGATACGCTTCCTGTCCATTTCCCATACAGCGGATCCGGTCCCCCCGCTAAAGACCCGCTTAATGTTAAATTGTTGCACGGCGTCCCGCATCGTTTTAACTTTCTGAATATTCCTAACGACTGTCCTGATCCGATGGGTCTGATCGTTATATGTCTTTACCCACTTAAAAAGCAATGATATGAATGAGTTTTTATTGATTTTCCGGAGAGACTACGAAACCCCGGAAACACAGCCATCTCCCGAACATTTACAAAATATGATGAAGGACTGGCAGAACTGGATGGGATCCATTGCTGCACGAAATAAACTGGTCAGCTCGGGCAACCGACTTGCCGACGAGGGCAAGGTGGTAAAACCCGGCGCCCTGATAACCAACGGTCCCTATGTGGAAATAAAGGAAGCCATCGGAGGTTATATTCTCATCCGTGCTGAATCTATCGACGAAGCCGCAGAAATTTCCAAGGGTTGCCCGATTCTGACTATCGGGGGAAACGTTGAAGTGCGTACGATCATTCCCATGACGCTATAACTGCCCGGAAATTTATCATGCAGGAAAAAGAATTGCTTCCCCATTTATTCCGGACCGAATACCGTAAAATTATTTCGGTATTGGTCCGGCATTTTGGATTTGAGCAATTGACTAACGCAGAAGATATTGCCAGTGAAACATTTTTGATTGCAGCTGAAACATGGGGACTTAAAGGGCTACCCGATAATCCTGTGGCCTGGCTTTATACGGTTGCCAAAAATAAAGCCCGCGACCTGCTGAAAAGAAACCAGGTTTTCCGTCAGAAAGTTACAGTGGCCATCAGGCCGGATGAAAAAATAATTCCCGACACGGATATTGATCTTTCGGATGAAAATATCCGGGATTGTCAGCTCCAGATGATGTTTGCCATTGCAGATCCAGTACTTTCCCTGGAATCCCAGATCGCTTTGATCCTCCGTATCCTCTGCGGTTTTGGAATTGAGGAGATCGCAGACGCTTTCTTAACCAGTAAAGAAACCATTCACAAAAGACTTACCCGTGCAAAAGAAAAATTAAGGACAGAAAAAATAAAAATCCGTTTGCCTGCTGCAGTTGAGATACCCCATCGGGTGAATGCCGTATTAACCAGTTTGTATCTGCTTTTCAATGAGGGTTATTACTCCAGCAGCAGCAATACTGTATTAAGAAAAGATTTTTGCCTGGAAGCGATGCGCCTGACCCTGCTTCTTGTAGAAAACGAACAGACCAGTCAGCCAGGTGTGGAAGCTTTATTTGCCCTAATGTGTTTCCACGCTTCCCGTTTTGATGCCCGTACTGACGAAAACGGGGAGATCATCAGGTACGATGAACAGGATAGCGCATTATGGAATGATGAACTGATATCAAGAGGTCATTATTATTTAAACCGGTCGTCCAGAGGCGGGGAACTGAGCAGGTATCATATGGAGGCTGCTATTGCATACTGGCACACCATCAAAAACGATGGCAAAGAAAAATGGGAAAACATTCTTCAGTTGTATAATCAATTGCTTTGCCTGCAATATTCTCCCGTTTCCGCCCTCAACCGAACCTATGCCCTGTCAAAAATATTTGGCAAACAGGTGGCTATCGATGAGGCAGAAAAACTGGGTTTAACCAATAACCACCTGTATCATGTATTGTTGGGATGGCTGTATACTGGATTGGATGATCTGAAAGCCCGTGAACATCTGAACTTGGCGTACAGACTCGCGAAAACAGACAGGGAACGATTACTCATACAAAAAGACCTGAAAAAATTAGAGAATTTGGGAATTTGAAAATTTGAAAATGATTTCCAAATCTCCAAATTCCCAAATTTTCAAATTGTCCTCAGGCTTCCTTGCTGTGTAAGAATCCGGATACTTTTTCCTCGACTGATTTCAGCAGATCTCCGCCGCCGGTCTGTGCTTGTGCGAACAATTCAGCGCCTTTAGTTTTGATCGTATTGCCGATGGCTGCGGCATCAAGGTGTTCGTGAAGTGATGCGGGAATTTTTGACTTGACATATTCCATGATGTGGTCAACGGCTCCCTTAGCCTGTTCGGCTGTCAATCCGACTTTTTCCTGTAGTGACTGAAGTAATTCGTTCATAAAAAAAGATTTAGAAAGGAAATGTAATACAATTCCGTAAATCCTATATGGAATTTCATGGAATTTACAATTCCTTATTCTACCCTGACGGCTTTTTGAAACTGGTTCCTGATTCGCTTTGTCACCGTCTGCGACTCACATTGCCGGAGTCAATTGCAAAACAATTACAGCGTGTGGCGCCAACTCACGGGTAAAATTTTTATTGGTAAGGGCTTTGTTGGATTGCTTTTGCCACAAGTCTTTATAGGAATAGGTTTGATGGTCAAAGTGAATATCGACTCCCGAAAAATCGTCTTTAATGATCAGATCTTTCCAGGCCAGATTTAAATTCCTTGACGTTGCCGTCCGGTTAAAAAAGCAAAGCGCCAGCTCCCTGTTCTTCAAAGGCTTTACCCAAACTTCGAGACTGTCTGGTAAGTCCATTTTAAATGCAGCGAAACCCAGACTGTCCTGGTCAATGGCGATCATTTCTTTATTGGTTAAAATGCCGCGGGTTTCTGCCGACATCTTCCGCAGATCATTTCCTGCGGCGAGCGGTGCAGCCAACATACACCATAGGGAAAAATGAGCTTTGTCTTCTTCATAACTCATGCCATTGCCCACTTCCAGCATATCCGGATCGTTCCAGTGATTGGGTCCGTTGTACTTCCGTATGCTTTCCTGTAAATTCAAAATACTGATCACGGATTGTGGCGTCCAATCACCCTGAGGTTTTCTGACAATAAAATTGGCGCTGATATCCCCGGTTGACCGGTACAATTCGCCGACGCCTCCGGCCCAGAGCCAGGGCTTATGATCGCCCCATTCACAAATGCTGAATACGATGGGCCGCCCTGTAGCCCTCAGCGCTGCACTCATGGTTTTATACGCTTCCGGTGCATTGAGGCTGTCCGTATTACACCAATCATATTTCAAAAAGTCAACACCCCAGGACGCGTATAACCTCGCGTCCTCATATTCATGTCCCCGTGTACCCGGATAACCCGCACAGGTTTTGGATCCCGCGCAATTATATATTCCGAATTTCAATCCCTTCGCATGCACATAGTCGGCGAATGCTTTCATACCGTGCGGAAATTTCACAGGATCGGTAACCAGATTTCCATTCTGATCCCTTTGCATCGCCATCCATCCATCATCGAGAACAAAATACTGATAGCCCGCGTCCCGCATACCTGAGCTTACAAAAACATCCACCATATCCCTGAGCATCTGCTCGTCGATTTTCGTCTGAAAAGTATTCCAGGTATTAAAGCCCATTGGTGGTTTCGGTGCTAGTTTTCCCGTAAGAAGCAGACCGTTGGTTTTTCCGATGGCGTACTGTTCGTTATATTGGCAATAAGCTGGAAATACAGAACACAAGAACATCAACGAAATCAAAACGCTTTTGATCAATCGCATGTTAGAAAATTTTAAGGTTATAGATGGAACGGGCGATAAAGGACAGTCTGAAGGTCAGGATGACCATTTAATCAGGATATTTTTTGTCGTTGATATATTGAATGACGCCCAGCACACTTTGTTCATTGAAATCAAGTTCATTCAGGGTGAAATAATCTTTCAGTAAATCCGCTTCATCTTTGAGTGCCCGCCGGATTACTTTTTCCTTCATCGTCAGTTTCCGATAGACTGTATGGCCGGGATATACCAGGTAGTATTCATAGTAATCAGCATACTCATCATATTTTTTGCCCTCACTATAGTAACCTGCATTGGCATAGGACGACCGGATATATTTACTGAATAACCTTTTATATAATGAATAGCCTTTTTCAGATTTATAAATGGGCATCAGGTAATACGAAGTACTGATCCAGGGGACTTTTTCAAATGAATAAATCGTGCCATTCTCAACAATTTCAAAGCTGTTTACAGAATCTATCGGATAGGACCGCTGTTTGAGAAACTGATCCATTGCGTAGATGAGATTTCTTAATTTATCGAAGTTGAACAACAGAAACTCGTTCTGATCCGGCAGCTTTCTGTTATCCGAAAGGATAACATATCCCCGGCTCCATTTTTTTGTAAGGTAAACGCTTCCGACATCCTGTTCCCGTTCAGTAAAAACAGGAACCATAACGGATCTGGGTCTGTCGTTCGGTAAATCAGTTACTTCGGTTCGCTGAGCAGAACTGCGACCCAGCATTATAAGTACAGCTAGGGTCGTAGAAAATAACCACGGATTTCTTATACTACGCTGAACATCCACCTTGATAGTTTTACCTCTCGTATAGCAAAATTAGTAAATATAAAATGAACTGTCGGTGAGCATTTGTCAGAACCAGATGTACTGGTAAACCCCGGTAAAAGCGGTATAACTCTGCCCGGCTCCTGGTGGTTATGCCCGTATTGAGCGTGGTTTGACCCCCTTTGTTAAACCCCCATTTCAGGGCGATCAGGATTTTATCATTAAGGGTGAAAATTCAGCTGTTAGGCTACAGGTCGCCGCTAGAGTTTCAGGTATTGAAACATTTTCTGGTATTCAGGTTTATCCGGAAATAGCTTTTTAAGCCGGCCAGCAGGTTCTCTTGCCCTGTCGTCCTGCCGGGTCTGCAGATACAAAAGGGCCAGTGTATAATTCAATTGCTCATCGTCCGGAGCGATAGCAAGGCCCTGATTATAAATCGTTATAGCCTGCCTGTTTTTCCCTTCCTGTTGGAGCAGCAGTCCATAGTTATAATATACCCTGGGATTTAGTGATTTCAATTCCGCCGCTTTTTCCAGGGCTTTTTCTGCCCCTTCCTTATTGTTCATCTCATTATACAAAAGGGCGAGATTGAACCACGCGCGCTCGCTTTTCGGATCAATTTTCACAGCTTCTTGTAATACCTGAAGTGCAAGATCATTTTGTTGTGACAAATTATAGGCTACCGACAAATTCATTCTGGCATAGTTCAGTGCGGAATCTTTTTTCAGACCCTGCTGATAGAATTTAATGGCGGTATAATAATTATTTTGTTTCAGGTAATAATCCCCGAGCATCACTTTACCCATGGCAAAGTCGGATTGGTACATGAGATATGCATCCAGTTCGGTCTTTGCTTTGTTAAAAGCATCATAATAAGTTGTTGGAATCTGGTTTGCCTGCAAAGAAATAAACAGATCAGCAGCGGCTATTCGAATTGCCCTTATACTGTCCTGCAATAAGGGCCCAACGGCATTCACCCATTGCTCGGGTGGAAACGCAGTTAGACTTTTCAAAGCCCTGTACCTGATGCTCGCATCATTCTGATTAAGGCAATACAGTAACGCATTCAGGCTGCCGTTGCTCTGGATATTTCCGAGGTAGTTGGCCGAAGCGGCTTTAACGATATCCGGCACAGACGTGTCCTTTAATAAATGAACGAGATGTGCTTCGCTGTTTTCATCCAGGCGGCTGCCCGGAATCAGGTCTTCTGCAAAATGATATTTCCTTACGGGCCCATACCATTTCTTTACAGCGTCTGCCGCCCAATCGGGTTTTTTATTTTGATGGCAGTTATTACAGGCATTTGGTGTTCCGTATTTCACCGAAAGATCAGGCCGGGGCACCCTGAATGTATGGTCATACCGAAAGTCATTTCCCATATAGAATTTCCCGGGCATATGACAGTTCTTGCATTCCGATCCCGCGCTGCCAACCGGATGAAAAGTATGCGAAGGTGCATCATAACTTTTGGTATGACATTGCAGGCAGAGCTGGTTTCCGGGAAATAACATTTTGGCCGAATGGGGTTCATGGCAACTGCTGCATTTAACGCCCTGACGGAACATCTTGCTTTGTGCAAATGATGTATAGTTAAAATCCTCATCATTGGCCTGACCGTCGGCATAGTAATGTTCCGTGGTTGGAATTTCCGGAATGTAATTGTCCAGAAGTTCCGTACTGTGAATCTGGTGCGGACTGATTTCAGTGACCCGGGCATGACAGGGAGTGCAGGAATTTATTTCTGCGAGCTGGCCGGATTTTTTTTCAAGGTCCACAAAAGATCCGTTTGTTTTTTTCCCTTTTTTATAATCATCTCCCCGGACATAATCGATATGCCATTTTCCGGGACCATGACAGGATTCACAGCTTACATTGATTGAACTGTATTCTGTGTGATAACTGTCCGCATCTGTATTATAATTTTTCTGAAGATTAGTACTATGACAGCGGGCACACATGGTATTCCAGTTCTGCGCATTGCCCGTCCAGTGCAGCCAGTCGTGCGGTGGTAAATGCTGGCCTGCGTACTGATGAAACCATTTCTTGTTTTTGATATCCCAGCTTGCCCGGGTAGCCTGCATTCTGCCGCCTGAAAATTCGACCAGGTATTGTTGGAGCGGATAATAACCGAATGTGTACTTCACTTCAAAGTCCTGATTCTTTCCATCCTCTCCCTGGGTATTTATATAATATTTCCCGTTCTTTTTAAAAAACCGACTACTGACACCATCTGCAACCAGGGTCTTCCCGCTGAAGTCACCTTCCACCGTTGAATCGTTGGCATCGCGCATGGCCTTATAATGTCCTGAACCCAACCAGGCTTTGTATTCCTGAACATGGCAGGATTTACATTGCTGGTCGCCAACAAATGCGTTGGCTCCATGATCCTGGGGTGGCGCCGCTGATTCATTCGGCTTGCATTGCTGCACCAAAAAGGTTCCCACGACAATAAAAGCAATTACCAGAGAAAGGGTAATATTTTTTTTCAGACGCATAATGGCCAACATTTTCTACATTCCTGCTTTTCCCGGTATCTGCCACAAAAAACCCCGCCGGTTATTATGAATAACCGGCGGCGAATTATTTCCTACCCAAATTAGGGAATTGGATGGATCTGCAAATCATCTTATTGATTCATCATATCCCAAAGTTTAGCCAGGTCCGGATTCAGGATAATCTGAATGCGGCGGTTCTGAGCCCTTCCTTCTTTGGTGTCGTTGCTGGCAACCGGATTGTATTTGCTTCTGCCACCTGCGAGGAGCCGGGTGGGATCCACACTGTATGCGTCCCGCATTTCACGAACCACGCTGTTTGCCCTTTCAGTACTCAACGACCAGTTGTCAGCAAATTTTGCGGTGTGGATCTTCGCATTATCTGTATGACCCACCACATAGATCTGAACCTTAGGATAGTTATTCAATACAGAAGCCAGGGGAGATAAAGCCTGCTTGGATTGTTTGCCGAGGGTGGCACTACCAGGAGGGAAGAGCATGCTTTCCGGCAGTGTTACGTATAACATCCCGCTTTTGAATTCAGTTGAGATGCCAGAGTCAGCAAGGGCAGATAATCCCGCAATGATTTTATCCCTGATTTCCCTCAGGGAAGTACCTTGTTCCGCAAGTGCAGCATTTAACTGTTCCTGTCTTGCTTTCAGGTCCGCTTTTAGTTCCCGATAGGCAGCAGCGTCTTTAGCTAGTGAGGCATTCAGATTCTGACAGCCGGATAACTGGCTGTTCAGGTCGGCGATTTTGGCATTGCTGCTGTTGGTGATGGCTGTCACATTGCTATTGCAACTGGCGAGATCTGACGTTAGTTTTTGATTATCTGCCTGGGCAGCCTCCAGTTTTTTCTTGGTACCGCAGGAACTGAATACGACCAGCAGGGCAAATAAAATACCCGTCATTAACTTTGCTTTCATAACTGTTGTTTTTGTTGTTTAAAATCACCCGGTTACGGTTGTCCGTTGGGTCATTTCAAAGCTAACCTACGAATATTAAGCCAATATTGACCTGAATCAACGAAACATATGATTTAGTTCATATTGCAAGGTTTTTCTGGAAAAATGTCTTCTGTCATTTGGAAAATTGCAAATAAATCGATGCACGGGAGTCAATAAAACAATGTCCGGGATGTGGTCAGTTAACCGTTAAATGTATCCTTGCCGCGGCCCGGGAACGAACATCCATGTATCAAAACCGCACAAAATCTCTGGAAAGACAGTTTATTCTTTGCTGATACTCATAATTGTAGAAGATGGCATCCCGATTGAGGTCATATATGAGGTCATATAACAGAAGATTATGATCAGAAATTATTTCAACCTGGCGCTTCGCAACCTGGCCAAAAGAACGGGATATTCGCTGCTGAATATTTTCGGTCTCGCGCTCGGCATTACCTGTTGTTTGCTGATATTTCAGTACGTAGCCTTTGAAAGAAGTTTTGACCGGTTTGAAAAAAACGCTGATCGGATTGTGCGTTTAAGACTGGACAGCTATCATGCAGGAGAACTCCAATGGAAATCAGCCACTTCTTATCCTGCCTTTGGCCCGACGATGAAAAAAGATTTTCCTGAGGTGGAAAATTTCTGCCGCCTGCATGATGCGGATCTCGTGCTCTCCAACGATGAAAGAAATATTAAGTTCAAAGAGGATAAGGGATATTATGCTGATCCTTCGGTTCTCACGATGTTCAATATTCAGTTGCTGAGGGGTAATAAATCGAACGCACTGGATGGGCCTGACAAAATAGTGATTTCAGAAAATACCGCAAAAAAATATTTCGGCACCACCGATGCGGTAGGAAAAAAACTAGTATTTCACAACCCTCCTTATACCAGCAACTTTCTGGTAACGGGGGTTTTTGCTGAATTCCCGGCAAACTCCCACCTGATTGTACACCATCTGGCCTCTTATGCAACACTGGCCAAATTGGTTGTCCAATACGGAGACACATCCAATGCAACAGAAACGAATTTCGGCTGGTATGACTTTTATACCTACCTGTTATTAAAACCGGGTACGGATATTAAAAAACTGGAAGCTAAACTTCCCGCTTATTGCGATCACTATGTAAACAATCAGGAGTGGGCGAAAGCGAATAAGGTTAAAGCTGAACTCCATCTCATTCCCCTGCCAGATATTTATTTATACTCTAATTATAACCAGGAAGCTGAATCAAACGGCAACGGAAGATCAGTCTCCTTCCTGTTTATCATTGCATTTTTCATTATCGGTATCGCGTGGATCAATTATATAAATCTTTCTACAGCAAGATCGATGGAAAGAGCCAGGGAAGTCGGGGTCAGAAAGGTTTTAGGTGCGCTTAGGAAAAATCTCATCGGTCAGTTTCTTATGGAGAGTCTATTGTTGAACTTAGTGGCTTTCATTTTATCCATTGGAATAGTTTTTCTACTCGCTCCATGGTTCAATCAATTGACAGGTGTAAATACAACCAGGGGATTTTCTTTACAAGGTAATTACGGGCTCGGATTTACAGCGATGTTCCTGGTCGGAAGTTTTTGCTCGGGTATTTATCCGGCCTTTGTTTTATCCGGCTTCCAGCCGATCCAGGTACTGAAGGGGCTATTCAAAAGCAGTATTAGCGGAATTGCGTTACGAAAAGGTTTAATCATCGGCCAGTTCGCGACATCTGTGATCCTGATAGCCGGAACAATAATTGTCTTTCAACAAGTCAGTTATATGCGCAAACAGTACTTGGGAGTAAATATCAATCAGAC
Source organism: Puia sp. (assembly GCA_041481385.1). Classification (GTDB taxonomy): domain Bacteria; phylum Bacteroidota; class Bacteroidia; order Chitinophagales; family Chitinophagaceae; genus Puia. Next base: position 1,068 of record JBGPBW010000065.1, on the reverse strand, counting down.
GCTTGTACTGGAAGGGGGAGATTCCATGATTGATTCCATATATCAGGGAGTGTTCAGTGCATTTAAACAGGAACTGCTGAAAAGACCAGAAATAAAAAGCATGACTGTCTCTTCCAGTGTCATGGGCAAGGAAATTTACTGGACAAACGGAGCCCGGAGACTGGGTGCCGCTAATAAAGGAGACGTCACCTTATATAATATGGGCATTGACTACGATTTTGTTCCGTCTTTCGGCCTGGAGATTAAAGCGGGACGAAATTTCTCAAGGGCATTCAAAACAGATCAGAAGGCAGTCCTTCTGAATGAGAAAGCAGCCCGACTTTTAGGATTTGAGAACAACAATAAAGCCATCAATGAAATGATTACTTCCAGCGGTGATACAGTAAAGGTTCTGGGCATCGTTGCTGACTATCATCACCAGGGATTACAAAAACTGATCGATCCCATGATTTTCCGCTTGAGACACGATATGCGGGACGCCTATTCGATAAAAATTTCTACCGATAATATGTCGGGAACCATTGCAGCTATTGAAAAAACATGGAATGGCTTTTTCCCAGCTGATCCTTTCAACTACTTTTTCCTGGATGAACTTTTTGATAATCAATACAAGGCAGATAAACAATTTGGTAAATTATTCGGGCTGTTTTCCCTTTTGGCAATATGTATAGCCTGTTTCGGACTACTGGGATTATCAGCTTACAATGTTTTACAACGCAATAAAGAAATAGGCATCAGAAAAATACTGGGTGCATCCGTTCAAAATATTCTATTTCTGTTATCAAAAGATTTTTTGAAGCTGGTGCTTGTAGCATTCCTGATCGCCAGTCCGCTTACCTGGTGGATCATGCACAACTGGCTTCAGGATTTTGCTTACCGGATCAATATACCCTGGTGGTCCTTCGCCCTGGCGGGATTGCTGGCACTGATCATCGCCCTGGCCACAATTGTTTTCCAGGCAATAAAAGCGGCTGTTGCAAACCCTGTGCACAGCCTCCGCTCAGAGTAATTTACTATAACTTTAAGTCCTTAAATGCCAAACTATGACTTTCAAAAACGCTATCAGCT
>JBGPBW010000064.1:0-20281 GCA_041481385.1 Puia sp. | reverse complement strand
TGAATTTAGCAAGATTAACGGTTTATTGTACGGTGCCAGCATATCTGCTCATCTGATATTTTATATTGAAGAACAAATAATGAGAAGTAATTTGTTACCTGTATTAACAATTTTGTATTACTGATGAACGTCCTTAAACCAATCAGCTCCACCTGGTCTTTGTATAAAAATGCGTACAGCGGATTATCCCGGTCCACCTGGTTATTGTCGCTCGTCATGCTTGTGAACCGAAGTGGCACAATGGTACTGCCCTTTATGACTATTTACCTGACCGGCATTGGATTTACTCTTTTCCAGGCTGGAATCGTCGTGGGTTTATTTGGCGCCGGGTCAATATGCGGCGGTTTTATCGGCGGAAAACTTACTGACAAGATCGGTTTTTACAAAATACAACTTATCACTCTTCTGGGGGGTGGTTGCCTGTTTATACTGCTTGGGCTAATGAAAAACTATACCCTGATCTGTACATTCACTTTTATCCTGAGCCTGGTCAATGATGCTTTTCGTCCAGCCAATAATGCAGCCATCTCACAATATAGCCGACCTGAAAACCGGACCCGCTCTTTTTCGCTGAACCGGCTGGCAATCAATCTGGGATGGGCAGTCGGTGGCACGCTGGGCGGATTTATCGCTGCGTTCAATTATCATTTGCTTTTTTGGATAGACGGATTTACAAATATCACAGCAGCGATCATGTTGTATTACCTGCTGAGGCCTCCGGGAACTTCAAATAAAGAAATGGCTTCCCGGAATTCGCAGCTTGAAAAAATATCACCACTGAAGGATAAAAAATTTATCCTTTTTATGGGTTTGTCCATTTTGTATGCCTTGTGTTTTTACCAACTTTACTCCACGATTCCTGTGTATTATAAGGAAGTGTACCGGATGTCAGAATCATATATTGGTATTTTAATGGGATTGAATGGCCTGATCATCGTGCTGATCGAAATGGTTCTCATCTTTCATCTGGAATCGAAGAACAAAACCCTGATTATGATCTCAAACGGTCTGATGATGACTGCTCTTTCATTTGTGGTGTACATTTTTCTGCCGTTGGGTCCGTTAACCGGTCTGATTTCCGTGATCCTCGTCACTTTCGGAGAAATCTGGGCTATGCCATTTATGAATTACTATTATAACAGCCGGGCTTCCTCCCATAACCGCGGACAATATGCAGGATATTATACGATGGCCTGGTCTCTGGCCATGGTAATCGGACCCACGGGTGGAAGCTGGATTGCCGGCCACTGGGGATTTAATAATTTGTGGTGGATTGCAACATTTGTCTGCCTGATCACAGGCATTTTATTCCGTTCCTCAAAATTCCGGTAATCAGGATTTCCCTCCGAAAACCTTTTTCAGCAAATCAGTGACCTGTGCAGCCGGATCTTTTCGGATAAGTATTTCCTCCTGTGCCACATAGTAAAATATGCCGTTTATGGCCTTTTGTGTTACATAGGAAGAAAGATCCGGATCTACTTTAGATACGAAGGGAATTTTATTGTATGTATCAAATACGTCTTTCCAATATTTGGTGGCTCCCGTTTTCTGTAATGCAGAATCAATTACCGGAGTATAGGCTTTAGTCAGTTCCGGTGTGGCACTGTGGCGAAGGTAGGACGTTGCGGCAGTATCGGGACCTTTCAAAATATTTACTCCGTCTGTCACCGTCATGTTTTTTATCGCTTTCACAAAAATCGGTGCTGCTGATTTGGAAGCGTCTTCGGCAGCATGGTTCATGCTCGCGATTGCGTCATCAACCAGTTTGCCCATTCCCATATCCCTCAATGTTTTTTCCACTTTCTGAGCCTGAGGAGGCATCAGGATTTCAACGGCTTTATCATTCAGAAATCCATTGGTGACCGAGAGTCGTTCCGCACTTTTTTGCGCTCCCAGGGTGAGGGCTTGTTTAAGGCCTCCTACGATATCCTCAGAACTCAGGGAAGAACCGCCTTTCCCTCCGCTGATTGTTTTCTTTATGCTGCCAAACAGATCACTGGACTGGCCAAGGGCTGTTGCGCCTGTCGCTAAAAATAAAACAGCTAATAATACTCGCATTTGATTGATTTTTTATGGGCATGCCGCCCCATGTATCTAACGCTATGCCGGCAACTATATTACAACCGGAGGGGTTAAAAGTATTGACTAAAAAACAAAGGAAATGTTAACTCCCGTCCCCATCAAAAAGCATTCGGGTACCGTTGTGGACTTTCCTTATTTTTGCGGCTGCAAAAAATCATGCATGAAAAAACACATTGTCCTCGCTTTATCCTTCCTGCTTTGTTTTCAACTATTTGCCCAGTCCAAAAAAAAACCCGCTGCTAAAGGCACCGGAAATGCTGTTCCCGTTAAACTGGTCAGTCAGACAGACTCGCTGAGTTATAGTATTGGCATCATGGTAGCCGGTTTTTATAAACAGCAGGGCATAACAGATATAAACTCTGAATTGGTAAACCTGGCCATCCAGGATAAAATGAAGGGTGAAAATACCCTGTTGAACGAGCAGCAATGCAATCAGGTTGTGATGAATTATATTGAAAAGGCCAAGGCTGAAAAAGCCGCCGCTGCCAAAAAACAGGGCCAGGCCTTTCTTGCAGAAAATAAAACCAAACCCGGCGTGGTAACCACAGCTTCAGGTCTGCAATATCTGATCCTGAAAGAAGGAACTGGTCCCAAACCCGCGGTCACGGACAAAGTAAAATGCGATTATGAAGGCAAACTGATTGACGGAACTATTTTCGACAGTTCTGTTAAATCGGGAAAACCCATTGAATTTGCTGTAAACGGTGTGATCAAAGGATGGACAGAAGCATTGCAGCTGATGAATACCGGCAGCAAATGGCGCCTTTTCATTCCTTCTGAGCTAGCTTACGGTGATCAGCAGATGGGCCCGGATATCAAACCGGGATCCACACTCATTTTTGATGTAGAGCTGATTGATATCATTAAGTAATTTTCAAATTATATATACAGTTTCTCGTAATACTCGCTGACCATTCGGCTGGAATCAAATTGAAAGCGAACGTCGTTCATCCCGTTTTTCACTACCTGCCTCCAGGTATCCCGATGTTCATAATAGAGAGGCAGGATCTGTTTCTGCAAAACATCATAAAGTGAATTCAGATCGAGTTCATCCTGTTCCGGTACGGTCATATTGCTGTAATCCGACTTACCAATTACAAATCCGTTGTTGCCGTGATTGATGAACTCCGGTATCCATCCGTCGTCTGTGGAAAAATTCAGCGCACCGTTCATCGCCGCCGTCATGCCGCTGGTTCCGGAAGCTTCACGGGGAACCCGGGGATTGTTCAGCCAGCAATCAGCGGCCTGTTTAAGCCGTTTGGACAAATGGAGTTCATAACCCGTCAGCACAGCCACCTGTGCATATTCTTTACTTAGCTGAACCAGATAATTAAAATCGTTTATGGCCGGATAATCCATTGGGTAAGGTTTACCAGCCCAAATGATCTGCACCGGATATTTCTTGTCGTTGAGCAGTTCAGTAAATCTTTTTTTATCCCTTGCAATCAGGTCTGCCCTTTTGTAACCTGCAAAACGCCGCGCCCAAACGATCGTAAAGATATCGGGATTGAATAAACGACCTGTCTGGTCAGCAACGATTTCAAAAGACCTTTTCTTTAAAAATCGCTTTCGGTCGTCCCACCAGAAATTGTCACCTTCCTCCAGTTTTTTATATAACTGTTTATCTGCCCAGTAGGTCCAGTTCTGCGCGTTGGTTATGTGTATGATCGGACAGATCCCTGAATATTTGCTCCACATGGTTCGTGAGACCTGGCCATGCAGGCGGGAAACACCATTGGCAAGATGGGAGAAGCGGAGGGCTGCCAGTGAATGATTAAATAAGTGGTCATCCATACCGGTTAATGCAGCAGCTTCTTCGATTGTCAGACCGCAGAAATAACTCATGTCGAAACAGAGTTTCATGTCATGCTTCTCATTACCTGCTTCTTCTGGTGTGTGAGTAGTAAAAACAAGTCGTTTTTTTACCTCGGCAATATTTTTATTGAACTTTTGATAAAGGTAAAAAGCCGCGCTAATGCCGTGGGCTTCATTTAAATGATAAAGTTCCGGCTGAAAGTTCAATTCATCCACCAGTTTAGCACCCCCGACGCCGAGCAGGATAAACTGGGCCACTTTGGTTGCCAGATTGGCATCGTATAAACGGTGACTGATCGTTTGTGAAACGTAATCGTTTTCATGAAGATCTGTACTCAGCAAAAAGAGCGGTGCACCGTTAAAGGTTTCAGGTGCCAGGTACCAGGCTTTCACCCATACCGGATGATCGTGGATATTTATCTGGAACTTTATTCCCGTGTCTTGTAGAAATGGATATTGCTTTTCAACCCAGGTAACCTGCAGGCTTTGATCCTGATTCCTGGCCTGATCGTAATAGCCGTATTTCCATAAAATACCTATGAAAATGGAATTCTGCCTGAGTTCATAGGCACTGCGCACATGGGAGCCGGCGAGAAAACCCAGGCCTCCGCTGTAAATCTTCAGCGGTTGATGAACTGCAAATTCCATTGAGAAATAAGCCACTTTTTTTGAAAACCTGGGATCTACTAAATAAGGAACTGCAAAATTTGTAAAATTCATAATTGATTGAGTAAACGGATACCGTCTTAAATTATTTTATGATGAATGTTTCCTGGATTTTGCCTGTTTTGCATTCTGTTCTTTATGTTTTAGGTATACCCCTTCAAAAAAACAGCGGATATCGCGGTGGTTTCCACAACCATCCAACTCATGCATCCGCACGTTTTTTTCAGTAAAACTAAACTCCAGGGAACAGGGGTCTCCGTTCGCAATATACCGGGCAATACCGGAAGAAACAAAACGGGCCTCTCCTTTTAATTCTCCCTTACAATTCCCGTTATCTTTTTCAAAATGCACAAAAAAACGGATAACGCTGTTATTTTTACCATCACGGAATGAAATAAAATTTCTTTTATCCTGCAGATAGTCGCCCGTGAACTTATGTTTGTGTGCCAGTGTGTCTATCGGATTATAAATTTGGGTCGTCCGGGGTTTCCCCTCATTGGATTCCCGCATAATCAGTGTAAATGCCCCCTCCTCATTATAAACGTACACAGTGCGGACAAAAACAGATTTCCCGTCTCCGCCTTTGTGAATCCGACTGACGGAAATCGCATACTTGTTGTCAATGGTCGTCGCATAACGAAACCCTGAATCGTCTTCACGTAATACTATGGGCATACCGGTACGGAACTGACCGTTTTTATCCAGGCAAATCAGATAAATAATTTTTTTTTGGGGCGCCAGAGCCTTGACAAAAAGGTAGGTCTCTGCATTCTTCACCTGCAGTTTACCGCTGGCATATAATCTGGGTTTCAGGGATTTCCCAAAGTTTTTATGGATCAGGGAATCAGGGACAAACTGGTTCAGGATCGTCCAGGTCATTAGAGAATCGGGGGTTTTTTTCTGCAGGGAGCTATCCGCGAAATTTGCGGGAAGACTCAGGGAGTGAAACATAGCCAGAAAATCATCAGGCTCTATTTTTTGGGGATGGCCGTTTCCATCAACAGCTTTATGCCCGCAGGCATTCAAAATCAATGTCAAAGCCAAAACCAACCCAGATTTCAACATGCGCATGCAACCCGATTAAAATTCAAAAGTAAAGATTCATCAATTACCCCGCTTTCTATTATTTTCCACGGATTATTGGGAACAAATTTTAGATTTGTCCAAACCTGTCGGTAAAAGCCGGAAATACCAGATCAGTCCAATGAAACGAGTTCAATATAGTGATCTCTCTCTTAGTGAAGTACACGGAACCGTAGAAGTCAATCACCCCGGATCCCGTTGGAAACAGCTTTTTTCTTTTTTCGGACCTGCATACCTGGTCAGTGTGGGTTATATGGATCCGGGCAATTGGGCGACCGATATCGCCGGGGGAAGCCAGTTTGGATATCGTCTGCTCTGGGTACTGCTCATGAGTAATATTATGGCACTTGTATTGCAGAATTTATCCGCCAGGTTGGGCATCGTAAGAGGCCGTGATCTGGCGCAGGCCAACCGGGAAACCTATCCCCGATTAATTAACTTCTGCCTTTACATTCTCGCTGAAATTGCTATAACAGCCTGCGATCTTGCGGAAGTCCTGGGTATGGCCATCGGAATACAGTTGCTTACCGGGCTTCCGCTCGTTTACGGAGTAGCCATAACAGCGCTGGATACGATTCTCCTGCTTTTTCTGCAAAGACTGGGTATGCGGCGTCTGGAGGCTTTTATATTAGGTCTGATCGGTATCGTAGGCATTTCTTTTTTCATTGAGATTTTTATAGTGAAGCCCGGTCTGGGGGAAATCAGTCGCGGTCTGATTCCTTCTTTACCAGGTTCAGCCGCGCTTTATGTAGCCATAGGAATTATCGGCGCAACGGTGATGCCCCATAACCTTTATCTGCATTCGGCGCTTGTGCAAACAAGGAAAATAAAAAGAGAGGATTCCTCCATAAAAAAAGCACTCCAACTAAACCTGCTGGATTCGGTGATCGCCCTGAATCTGGCTTTTTTCGTCAATGCTGCTATACTAATTCTGGCAGGAGCCACTTTTTTTAAAAGTGGGCATTTGAATGTGGGCTCTATCCGGGAAGCCTACAAATTATTTCCTGAACTTCTTGGGTCAAGACTGCCAGCTACTTTATTTGCCATTGCGCTAATCGCTGCGGGACAGAGTTCGACCATTACCGGAACTCTTGCAGGACAAATTGTTATGGAAGGTCACTTGCACCTCAGGATTAATCCCCTGTTGCGCAGAATAATCACCCGCATGCTGGCGATCATTCCGGCAGTACTGGTAATCGGTTTTACAGGTGAAAACCGGGTGGATCAGTTACTGGTGCTTAGTCAGGTTGTTCTAAGCCTTCAATTGGGGTTCGCGGTCATTCCCCTGATTCATTTTGTAAGCGATAAAAAAAAGATGGGTGGATTCCGAATAAAAAAAATAACCCGGTTCTTTGCCTGGTCAATTGCTGCTCTCCTGCTTTATCTGAATTTGAAACTGGTATTGGAAGAGGGCAGTCAGTTGTATGCATTACCGGGATACTGGATTTGGAAGATAACAGCAACAGCGATTTTGCTGGGCGCCCTCACCCTGCTGGGTTATATTTTATTTCATCCCTGGTTAAGTAAAAAGGAATTTAAAGATCTGACCGTACATGGAGAAGAGTCTACCATCACCAAGCTGGAGATTCCAAAATTCAGAAAAATTGCTGTGGCCCTGGATTTCAGCCGACTGGATGAAAAACTGCTGGCGTTTGCCATTGGCCAGGGTGGCGCTGAAAGCCGGTATATCCTGATTCATGTTGTGGAAAGCGCTTCCGCCCGCATGCTTGGTAAACAGAGTGATGACCTGGAAACCAGAACAGATCTGGAGCGGCTGAGTAGTTATGCTTCTTCACTGGAAAAAAACAATTATAAAGCGGTTACACGTCTGGGATATATTAACCGCAGCAAAGAAATTGTTCGTATAGTAGAGGAAGAAGGTGCTGAAATTCTGGTCATCGGGGCGCATGGTCATACCGGCTTAAAAGATTTTATTTATGGCGAAACCGTAAATTCGGTAAGACATGAACTGAAAATACCAGTGCTAATCGTGAATTTATGAAGGCCTTTTCATCAGATGCTTTAGACGGCTAAAAGTTTCCGGCTTCATATTCAGATATGAAGCCAGGTATTTCTGGGGAACCCGCTGAAGAAGATTTCCATTGTTACGGATAAAATTGATAAATCGTTCCTGCGAAGTCAAGCGCACGCGGTTGTATTCGAAACTTTCTTTTTTAAGATACTCCTGGGTTGCTATCAACCGTCCCAACCTTTCCATTTTTGGGCTGAATTCATAGAGCTTCTCTACATTTTCGAGTGTGATCGATACCACCACCATGGGTTCCAATGCTTCAACAGAGAAATTGGAGGGTTCACATGACATGAAAGAGTCGTAACAGCAAATGATTTCATTCTCCCGGGAAAACTGCATGACCATTTCTTCGTTTTTCCGGATAAAAAATTTTCTGGCCAGGCCTTGCAGAATAAAGTTCAGATACTTTTCGACTTCACCTTCTTCTACCAGCTTCTGTTTTTTTTCAAAATGACGCAGTTCAAACAAACCAGCCATGTAGTTGAATTCAGGTTCGCTCAAAGAAATGAAATTGGATATGTAAGATTTTACGATATCAACTAAATCCATGGAAGGCATTTTGGTTACGTAAGGTACCAAGTTGTACGGGAGGAGACAAATTTTTTAACTGTGTAAAACATCCGGTTGCAGTCATGCATGAATCACAATGAATAACCGAAACCGGTGAAATGGTTAACCCATCATCTGTGTCTCATTATCTGAAACCAAAGTTTCGGTCTTTGCCATATCGACACCGTCCGCTTTGCGAATTGGTTCAATTCATGTAGGTTTGCAGACTTTTCCTTAATATTTATTTTCATGAAAAATAAAATCAAAGTAGCAAATCCAGTGGTAGAATTGGATGGAGATGAGATGACGCGGATTATCTGGAAGTTCATTAAAGACAAACTGATCCTTCCCTATCTGGATCTTGATATAAAATATTTTGACCTGGGTATTGAACACAGGGACCAGACGAACGACCAGGTCACCGTCGATGCAGCCAATGCCATCAAAAAAATTGGAGTTGGTATAAAATGCGCAACCATTACACCTGACGAAGCGCGCGTAGAAGAATTCCATTTAAAGCAAATGTGGAAGAGTCCAAATGGCACAATCCGGAATATACTTGACGGCACAGTTTTCCGGGAACCCATCGTCATAAAAAATATTCCGCGGCTCGTTACTAACTGGACGGCACCCATCATTGTAGGCAGGCATGCATTTGGTGACCAGTACCGCGCTACAGACACCGTGATCAAAGGAAAAGGTAAATTGACTATGACATTTACACCTGCTGATGGCAGCCAGCCACAGGTTTTCGAAGTTTACGATTTCAAAGGAGATGGTGTTGCCCTCTCCATGTATAATACAGATGAAAGTATCCGGGGATTTGCCCGGAGTTGTTTTAATATGGCGCTGAGTAAAAAATGGCCGCTTTACCTGTCAACTAAAAATACAATCCTCAAAAAATACGACGGCCGCTTCAAAGACATATTTGAGGAAATCTATCAGCAGGAATTTAAACAGAAATACAAAGATGCCAACATCAGTTATGAACACAGGCTGATCGATGATATGGTGGCCAGTGCATTAAAATGGAACGGCAATTTTGTATGGGCCTGTAAGAATTACGATGGAGATGTGCAGAGCGATACGGTTGCTCAGGGTTTCGGCTCGCTGGGACTTATGACCTCCGTACTCATTACACCCGATGGCAAGACGATGGAAGCAGAAGCCGCCCACGGAACGGTTACCCGACATTACCGGGATCACCAGGCCGGCAAACCGACTTCAACCAACCCGATCGCTTCTATCTTTGCCTGGACCCGGGGCCTGGCCTTCCGGGGTAAGCTGGATGGCAATGCCGAGCTCATTCAATTCTGCGAAAACCTGGAAAAGGTTTGCATCGAAACAGTGGAAACCGGTAAAATGACCAAGGACCTGGCTGTATGCCTGCTCGGAAATAAGGTAACTGCAGGAAAAGACTACCTGAATACTGAAGACTTCCTGGATGCGATCGATCAAAACCTCAGACGAAAGATCGGTTAATCGAAAAAGCCACCTCTTTTTGGAAATCGGGAAATACCCGGAACCAAAAAAAGATGGCCTTAAACGATTGTTTACCTAAGCTGTTAAACTATTTCTTTTTTGTTGTATCAGTCTTAGCTTTCAGGCTATCCTTAGCAGCTGAAGCTGTTGAATCCATTGTTTTAGCAGCTGAATCAACAACAGCAGCAGCAGGTGCTGCAGCAGAATCCACTTTAGTTTCTGTGCTAGAAGATCCGTTACAAGCTGCAAATGCGCCGATTGCTAATACTACAAAAAGTTTTTTCATTGTTATTTGTTTGATTGTGAATGATTTCATGTTAATACCCGGATTCAAAAAAAGTAACCTTTGGCTGATCCTTTTTAATAAAATAATTTTCCACTTTTGGGTAAACGATTGATAATTAATGGCTTAACTTCAAAAAATCAGCTCCAGACCGGGAGAATGCGGTCAAAGAACCGAATCCGGCTTGTTTTTTTGGGTTTACCATAACCATTTGGGTTACGATTCTTTACTTTCAGTATTAAATAAAGCAGGCGTGACTACGGACAGTAATGAGCAAGCGTTATTGAAGGGACTGGCAGCGAATGACCGGAAAGCTATTGAGACGATTTACCGGACAAATTACAGTATGGTTCAGACCCTGGTAATCAACAATAGCGGCACTTCTGATGATGCAAGGGATATCTTCCAGGAAGCCATTATCGTTTTATATGAAAAGGCCAAATCCGGAAGTTTTGAACTGCATGCCCAGCTGAAAACATACATTTATGCAGTATGCCGCCGGTTATGGTTGAAGAAACTTCAGGTAAACCAACGTTTTGCGGGTGATCTGGCCAATGCTCCCGAAACGATTGCCACAGAGGAAGATGTGGATATGTATGAGCACCGGACCCGTGATTTTGAACTGATGGAGCAGGCCCTGCAACATCTTGGAGAGCCTTGTAAGGAAATTCTGGAGAGTTATTATCTCAGGAAAAAAAACATGACGGAAATTGCGAAAGAATTTGGTTATACAAATGCGGATAATGCGAAGAATCAGAAATATAAATGCCTGATGCGGTTAAAAAAACTATTCTTCGGTCAATACAACAATAACAATACTTAAATACAGGTAATGGACGAGCGGCTGATTTTGGAATCGATAGAAAGATATATCCGGGGTGAAATGCTTCCGGAGGAGAGGAAATTTTTTGACGAACTCCGGAAATCCAATCCGGGCATTGATCAGATGGTGGTTGAACATACCGTTTTTCTCCACCTTATGGAAAAATATGGAGACAGAAAGAATGTGAAATCCACCCTGCAGGATGTACACAATGAACTTTTTGAAACCGGGCAGATCAAGCAAAGTCAGGAAACCCGCATTGTTCGATTGTGGCTCAAGTATCGTAAAACAGTTGCAGTGGCCGCTTCGATCGCGGGTATTACCGCTTTGGCAGTTAGCGGAATCACCTCTTACTACGCGCCTAGAACACCGAATACGCAATTGCAGGACCTGAATCGCAAGTATTCAGAATTGGCAAGAAGTCAAAAAAACATTAATGAAAGACTGAACAGTAATTTGCGTCCCAAGGGACCATCACCAACAGAAACTGAAATTAAGGGCGGTACAGGATTTATGATCGATCCAAAGGGTTATATCGTTACCAATGCCCATGTAATCGGTAATTCAACCGTAGTGATTGTTCAGAATAATAAAGGACAGGAGTTTACTACACGAATCGTTTACGTCGATGCAGCGGCCGATCTGGCATTTCTAAAAATTACGGACAGCAGCTTTAAAGCAACAAACTCTTTACCATATGCCATCAACAAAGGTAATTTAAACCTTGGGGAAGAGATTTTCACACTGGGTTATCCCAGGGATGAAATTGTATATGGAGAAGGTTACCTGAGTGCCAAAACGGGTTATCGCGGAGACTCACTGACCTGTCAGATTGCTGTAGCCGCCAATCCGGGGAACAGTGGTGGTCCGGTTCTGGATAAAAACGGCGAAGTGATCGGCGTTTTAAGTAATCGACAGGAACATGTGCAGGGAGCTGTATTTGCCATCCGTTCAAAAAATATATATCTCGCACTCGATGAAATGAAAAAAGACAGCAGCCTCATTTTCAAATCTGATTCCAGCGTGGCTTTAATTCATTTACCCCAGAAATCTTCGGTGAAAAACTTAGACCGGGAGCAACAGATCATAAAAATCGAGGAGTTTGTTTATCTGGTAAAAAGCTATTGATTAATTGTCAATTGACAATTAGTAAAGTTTATCCGGATAATCTCCGGAAGCCACTAACTGATTGATACTTTCTTGCACTGAAGGTGTGTCCTCCCTGTATGTAACGCCAAACCAGCTGGCAGCTGTGGGAATGATTTTGATCTGACCCCGTCCTTCATGGATAAAACGGTCTCCGATGATCGGAATAAAAAATTCTGATTTTATATCCTGACCACTTTTGGCAAGAAATTCACGGAATATTTTTTCAATAAAGGAAAATACTGCCGGATCAAAACACCAGAAATTCATGGAAACTTTTGCGTGATCAGAAACCTGAAATGTATTTCCGCCCTCTTCATAGGTAATTTGTCCTTCTGTATTTCGATATATTTTTGTTCTTTCATGGATCGACACCAGGTTGTTATTGTTATCTACTTCACAAACCCCCCGGCTTACTGATCCGTTTTCTGAAAGGGTTTTGGACAGATCATAACCAATAATACTATAGGTTGTCGGATTGCAGGAATTGGTCAGGAATGCAAATGCCTTATCGAATGCATCACTCCCATAAAAATCATCTGCATTTATTACGGCGAACGGGTCCTGGATTACGGGCTTGGCGCATAACACTGCATGTGCAGTACCCCAGGGTTTGGATCGGTCTGCAGGAGCGATATATCCGTCCAGGAAAGATTCCATTTCCTGGTATACATATGCAGTTTCGACCTGTTTGCCCCATTTTGGTTCAAAAATATTTTTGAATTCATTCGCGAAATCCTTTCTTATGATGAACACTATTTTTTTGAAACCGCTGCGAATAGCATCATAAATGGAGTAGTCCATGATGGTCTCCCCGGAAGGGCCAAAGGATTGAACCTGTTTCATGCTTCCATAACGTGATGCCATACCTGCCGCGAGAATCAATAAGGTTGGTTTCATTAATGTAATTTTAATGCGGGCAATTTAATTAATAAACGTAAAAAAGAATAGAATTTATCGTGGCGCACATATTTCCTGTTTTGGATACAATTAATCTGTCACATTGGGATCATGTAATATTCCGGGAACATAACTTGCATGTTGATGTTTTGAGGCTTGATCAATTGCATCCTGTAGTTTCGGGAAATAAATGGTTTAAATTAAAATACTACCTAGAGCGGGCGAAGCACGAAGAAAAAAACAAACTGGTTAGTTTTGGAGGTGCTTATTCAAATCACCTCATCGCCCTTGCCGAAGCATCACGATTGAATGGATTTTCTTCCGCTGCCTTTATCAGGGGTGAGGAGCCGGGTACCTTATCCCATACCTTACAGGAAGCCAGGGAAATGGGTATGGAACTGCGCTTTCTTTCACGTAAGAATTACGATGAAAAAAAGAAGTCAGTTTTCTCAAACCCGCATGAAAATCATGAAAGCAGGGAACTCCTGATTCCGGAAGGGGGCGCAGGCTGGGAGGGCGTGAAGGGTGCAACTGAAATCCTTTCCCTTATTCCTGTAATGTCTTATGCATATGTCTGTTGTGCGGTTGGCACGGGGACAATGCTGACCGGTCTGATCAATGGTGCCGGACCTACCCAGAAAGTTATCGGTGTTTCCGTTCTCAGGGGTACCAGGGGAATAGAAGCGGTGCAGCGTTCATGGTTATTACATTCCGCCATTCTTGAAAACGTTCATATAATCCATCAGGATCACTTTGGTGGTTATGCAAAAACATCCAGCATTCTTTTTGACTTTATGAACCGCCTATTTTCAGAATCCGGCATTCCTACGGATTTCGTCTACACCGGAAAACTTTTTTATTCAATTGGCCGGTTAGCTTCAGAAAATTTTTTTCAGACAGGGAGCCGAATCCTGGTAATGCACAGCGGTGGCTTACAAGGTAACCGGTCGCTGGCTCCGGGTTTGCTCCTGTATTAACCTGCCCCGAACACCTGTTTCTTTCGGCGGCTGAAAAGGAGGCTTCCCTTATCTTTGCCGGGATTGAAGATTAAAGATAAGTTCGTGTCATGCGTCTTTTTTGTGCAACGTTTTTATTTTCCGTTTTCATCCTGCCCTATGCAAAAGCACAGGAGACCCTGCCCGGCTTTTCGGCTTCCCTGAAAGCAAATGGGAAAGTGCTGATCAGCTGGCGGAACGGCTATCCCTCCATCAATCAGATCAGCATACAGCGTTCTTCAGATAGTCTCCGGAATTTCACGACACTTATAACAGTTCCGGATCCACGCATTCCGGAAAACGGATTTGTCGACAGCAAAGCGCAGGGTTCAAAAATGTACTACCGGATTTTTATCTTGTTTCCGAACAGCAAGTACATGTTTACGAAATCCAGACGTGCGGTCGCCGAACCTGCTGAGCAGCCTGTCGTCACTTCCAGATCCATTCCGGTAGATAAACCCAAATCTGATCGTCCGGTACAAAATCAGGTCACTGCTCCCAATGATGCCTTAAAAACGCAGGTGACCGTAACAGCTCTGCCAATAGAAGAAAAATATCTGATTCTTCCTAAAATAGACAATTCCAGAATTTATTATATGATGGACAATACAGGGGTAAAAAAACCGACCGTGAGTAACCCCGGTAAAATAAAGCTACCCACTATTGAAGTACAAAAAATATTATTTGTTAGAAGAAGAGACTCTGTAATCATGCGACTGCCGGGCACCCAGGTACGCCGGTTCAGCGACTCCCTGATAAAACAAACCAAAGACACATTGCTATTTGTGAATGCCGATACCTTGCAGATTAATCCTTATATTGAAAAATACACAGAGCCCAAGGAAGTCTACAAGATTTCAAACTATGTATTTACTGCCAAAGACGGAAATGTAACCATTGCACTATCCGACTTTAACCGTAAGAAATATTTTGTTGCATTTTACGAAACAGACGACACCCCTGTACTTGAAGTAAAAGACATTCATGATTCCGTACTCATTATCGACAAAACCAATTTTGGCCATTCCGGCTGGTTCCGGTTTGAGTTATATGAAGACGGAAAATTGAAGGAGAAGAATAAGTTGCTGATACCCAGAGAATAGTAGGCAGCGATGATGGGTGAAGAACTTGCGTTTCAATCCACCGCAACCATCACTTTAAGTTCAGCATCAAATACTTCTTCGAAATGGGTTTTAATTTTTTCCTTTACCTCCCCCAGATCGATATGACGGCCTAATTCACGCGAGAGGGATGTGACCTCCTTATTTTTAATACCACAAGGTACAATGCCGTCGAAGTACTGCAGGTCGGTATTCACGTTAAAAGCAAAACCATGCATAGTAATCCAACGACTGCAGCGTACACCGAAAGCGGCAATTTTTCTTTCCCTGCCCACAGAGCCCGCATCCAGCCAAACGCCGGTTTCGCCGCTCGAGCGCTCACCTTCTATATCATATTCTGCCAGTGTTCTGATGATGATTTCCTCCAGGTTGCGAAGGTATTTGCCAATATCCGTTCCGAATTTTTCAAGATCCAGAATTGGATAACCGACAATTTGTTCAGGTCCGTGAAACGTAATGTCCCCGCCCCGGTTGGTTTTAACAAACAGGATTCCGCGTTCCTGCATTTCCGCTTCATCTAATAAGACATTTTCCTCATGACCTGTTTTACCCAAAGTATATACCGGCGGATGTTCTACGAATAGCAGGTAATTGGTCGTTGAATTTTTTTGTTGTTTCTGTTGGGCAGAGTGATAACGGGTTTTAATATCCACGTTTTGTTTCAATAGTTTTTCCTGGTAATCCCAGGCCTCCTGATATCCCATAAATCCAAGATCCCTGAAATAAACGGGTTGCTTTTGCATTTGGCAAAATTAAGGTTTAAAGCGCAAGACCAGCCTTAAGACCCGATCAGATCTCTTAGGGGCAACTCCGGGCTTTTCTAATGCGCATTTGTCGGTACATTCGCTTCTATGTCTGATAAAGGTCAGAAAAAAACAAATCTGCCCCGGTCGGGATTGACCGGTGCAAACTCCTCCATTCCATCGGGTGATGAGGGGGAAGACTTTTCTGAAACGCTTTACGAGCGTATGAACCTTGTGGTCGACAAGGGACAGGATCCTATGCGCCTGGATAAATTTCTTACGGCACGAATTGAAAACATATCCCGCAATAAAGTACAACAGGCCATTGAAGGCGGACGCGTATTGGTGAACAATAAAACGGCCTCGGCCAATTACAAAATCCGTCCCGGGGACACAATCGTCTGTTTTTCAGACCGGCAGTCGGTTGGAGAGGAAATTATCCCCGAAAAAATGGATTTGAATATTTTTTATGAGGATGATGAAGTGCTGATCATTAATAAACCACCCGGACTCGTCGTGCATCCGGCTTCGGGAAATTATTCCGGTACGCTTATCAACGGGGTGGCTTATTATCTGCAAGAAAAAAATAAAGCCATTTCAGAAGAAACATTACCCAGATTCGGACTTGTTCATCGTATTGATAAAAACACGAGTGGCCTGCTCCTGCTGGCGAAGACAAGCCACGCCGTTGCGAGCCTGGCAAAACAGTTCTTCGATCACACGATAAAACGAAAGTATATCGCCCTGGTCTGGGGAGATCTTAAAGAAGATAAAGGAACCATTATTGCCCACGTTGGCCGGCATCAGCGTTTCAGGAAAATATTTGAAGCTTATCCCGAAGGTGATCATGGGAAAGAAGCCATTACACACTATTCTGTAATCGAACGATTTGGTTATGTAACGCTGGTTCAATGCGTATTGGAAACCGGGCGAACGCATCAGATCCGCGTTCATATGAAACACATCGGGCATCCGCTGTTTAGCGATGAAACTTACGGAGGCGATAAAATACTAAAAGGTACCATTTATAGCAAATACAAACAATTTGTGGAAAATTGTTTTGACATTTGTCCCCGGCAGGCACTCCATGCCCAAACCATTGGATTCATCCATCCACTAACAAAACAGGAAATGCTTTTTCAGAGCGAGCTGCCCGGGGATATGCAGGCATTGATTGAAAAATGGCGATTATACACACAGCGGAATGTACATCAGACTTAACTGATGAAACTCATTTTGTAGTCAACGCTAATTTTCCCTTTTGAGATATCATCCAGCTTACCTTTCAATAATTTTCGCTTTAGCGGTTTTAGATAGTCGATAAACAGCTTCCCTTCAATGTGATCATACTCGTGCAAAATAACACGTGCCGTTAGTCCGTTAAAAGTTTTTGTCTGACGACTAAATTGCTGATCATCGTATTCAAGGGTCACTTCCTCGTTGCGAAGGATCTCCTCCCGGATCTTCGGAATACTCAGGCAGCCTTCATTATAAGGCCATGCTTCACCGTTCAGTTTCAATATCCGGGCATTAATAAAAACTTCCTTAAGTCCCGGAGCATCCGGATATTTGCCCTGTTCATCATCTTCGAGATTGTTGAAAATCTGAGTACTGTCCACTACAAATAACCGGATAGACCTGTTTACCTGGGGAGCAGCAAGTCCTACCCCGCTGCTTTCATACATCGTTTCCCACATATCTTCAATCAGCTTATCCAATTGGGGGTAATCAGCCTGTATTTCTTTACCCTTTGTTCTCAATACCTGCGCACCGTATGCGACGATCGGTAGAATCATTGTGCAAAATTAAGTTCTTATGTTTTACAATGCGCCCGTCCTACAGACCACTCAGGTACTCCTGTAGTATCATCGTCGCAGCTATCTGATCCACAATACCCTTTTCCCTGCGCCTGGTTTTTTTCATGCCCATATCAACCATCGCCCGGGAAGCCATTACGGAACTGTATCGCTCATCTACTGTTTTAACGGGGATGGACGGGTATTTTTTTTGCATGATTCCGAGGATCCGCTGCACATGTGCTGAAAGGCTTGTCGGACTATCATCGAGATTGCGGGGATCTCCAATCAGAATCAGTTCAACCATTTCTTTTTTCAGATAATCCTCAAGGAATGTAAAAAATTTTGCAGATTCAACGGTGGTCAGCGCGGAAGCAATAATCTGCAATGGATCAGTTACGGCTATTCCCGTACGTTTAAGTCCATAATCAATGGCCATGATCCGTGCCATATCCTTTTAGTGTTTATGAGTAATGAACATATCTGTAATGACAAAAATAGCAAACACCACACTGGCAATACCATTCGCCGTCATAAAAGTCATGTTTACCCTGCTCAAGTCATTAGGTTTAACGATCGTATGCTGATAAATGAGCATTCCGACAAATAAGACCAGGCCCACCCAGTACCAGGAGCCGAAATTTCCCAGGGTACCGGCAAGGAAAACAAAAACAACACTGAGCATGTGCAGAAAACCGGAGATAATCAGCGCTTTGGATTTACCGACCGCTACGGGAATGGAAAAAAGTTTTTCGGATTTGTCAAAGTCCACATCCTGCATAGCATAAATGATATCAAAACCACTTACCCAGCAGACGACTGCCCCTGAGAATAAAATTGGCAATATTTCAAACTTTCCCGTAACTGCAAGAAATGCTCCAATCGGAGCAAGAGACAATCCAATTCCAAGTACCAGGTGACAGAGGGGTGTAAACCTTTTGGTATAACTATAAAATAAAATGACAAATAAGGCAACCGGCGACAGAAAAAAACAAAGTGGATTGATAAACCAGCATGTAATCATGAATAATATACAACAGATGATCACAAACCGGAGCGCGCTGTTCGGGGCTATGATACCTCGCGGAATTTCACGTATGGCTGTTCTCGGATTTCGGGCATCGAAATGCCTGTCGAGCCAACGGTTAAAGGCCATTGCTGCGCTCCTTGCGGTAATCATGCATATCAGTACAAGAAAAAAACGGAGCAGGACAATCGCCATTCCGGGAGATCCGGCCTCAGGAAAGTTCTTCCTTCCAAATACGCCCAGGAAAAATCCAATCAATGCAAAGGGCAATGCAAATAAAGTATGCGAAAATTTTACAAGACTGAGATAATTTCTGAAACGGGACATAACTTGAAATATATAATGTATACTAAATGACCGATCTCACCAATTCCCACAAAACCATTCCGGCAGCCACAGAAACATTCAAAGAGTGTTTCATTCCGAATTGAGGTATTTCCAGACAAATGTCACAAAGAGCAAGGACAGGCTCGCTCACGCCTTCTACTTCATTTCCGAAAACCAGCACGAGTTTTTCATCCGGAGACATCTTGAACCGCTGTAATGGAATACCTCCGGTTACCTGCTCTACGCCGACGATCTGATAACCAGCCGATTTCAAATCCCTCACTGCCTCCAGGGCAGTTTCCGAATAGTTCCATTCTACTGTTTCTGTTGCTCCCAGCGCGGTTTTGTGAATATCCCGGTGCGGGGGCCTGGGCGTGTATCCACAGAGACAAATACCCTCAGCAAGGAACGCATCCGCTGTCCGGAAAATACTGCCTACGTTGTGCATGCTGCGGATATTTTCCAGTAAGAGCAAAACCGGCATTTTTTCAGCCCGCTGAAACTCAGATCTGCTCTTACGCGGAAGTTCATCCATCCGTAGTTTACGCATAATGCAAAGATAAGTCGTGCGGACAGTTAAAGGCCAATAGTAAAGGGTTAGTGGGTGGAGTCCGGACTGAAATTTAACGCTTGAGAACTACGCTTTTTAGTTGTTCACAACGGGGAAAACCCTGTCTTTTTTGGAATCTGCTTCCTTACATTTGCCGCGTCCGGTGTGTAAAATACCTGTTCACCAATACCGGGATCTCCCCATGTCGAAAATTTCAGCAGACACCCCACTGATGCAGCAGCACCGGGCGATAAAACAAAAATATCCCGATGCTATTCTTTTATTCCGGGTCGGGGATTTTTACGAAACATTCGGCGAAGATGCTATTCACGCCTCAAGGATACTGGGCATTACGCTAACAAAAAGGAATAATGGGTCGGCCTCTTCCAGCGAACTGGCAGGGTTTCCGCACCATGCCCTGGATACATACCTCCATAAACTTGTAAAAGGTGGATTTCGAGTGGCTATATGTGACCAGCTGGAAGATCCCAAACTTGCCAAGGGTATAGTAAAACGAGGCGTCACGGAGATGGTCACACCAGGTACGACCACGCAGGACAAACTGCTGGAACACCGTAGTAATAACTTCCTGGCGTCAATACATTTTGGGGATGCAATTCATGGAATCGCTTTTTTGGATATTTCAACGGGTGAATTTTTCGCGACAGAGGGACCGACCGACTACATAGACCAGCTCCTGCAGACTTTAAAACCCGCCGAGGTTATCTTCCAACGTAACCATCAGAAAACGTTTAAAGAAATTTACGGAGACAGCTTTTATACCTATTCCCTGGAAAGCTGGGTCTTTGATGAAGCGTATGCGCGCGAAAGCCTGCTCAGACACTTTCAGACGCACTCATT
>JBGPBW010000063.1:0-20580 GCA_041481385.1 Puia sp. | reverse complement strand
CTGTTGGGTGGCTTTAGTTTGCTCCCGATCCGAACGGTGTAAAAATGTGGATAAATATTTCCATTTTTTAACAGTCAAAAAAAATCAAAAATCTCCGGCCTTTAATGGTTGAAAATAAAAGTGATGAATTTAGTAAATGGTTTTTGGAGCAGCTCCTGTCAAAGTTGAAACATTTAATAAAAAATTGATAACATTATAAAAATATAATATGTATTGAGGCTTAATTCTACTGCCGTTACTGTTTGATTATCAATAATTTTCTAATGAACTTTGCGTTAGAAATTAAAAAAAATGGAATTATCCCTGATGATATCACTGGCAATGACGATGCGCGAGAGCCTGACTTCCGGCAATCCTGCCTATCTGGATTTGGCCAAGATGATTATAGGTTCTGTGTTATGGATTGGGGGATTAACAGGATTTATGTACTGGAAACAATCCAGGATTAAAGCCGCAACTATTAAATAATACATTTGTCCCGATAAAAAAAGCATCCCGTAAAAAGGGATGCTTTTTTATTTTAAGCAGGTTTACATGACTCAACCTGTCTAACCAAAAAGTGGTTCTGATTGCGTCAAACCACCCGGCTGAACAATCTTCTTCGCGTAAATAGAGCGGAAATAAAAATAACTTACGATAACGGAACCCACAACAGCTGTAAGGATTGAGATTTTGGCAATATCGCGTATCGCAGAATCTGTAAAAGCCAGCATAGTGGTGAAAATGGACATGGTAAAGCCGATACCTGCCAGCGTTCCCATGCCAAAAACCTGTTTCCAGTTTACATTGGATGGAAGGCTGGCAATATTTAGTCCAACCATTAAACGGCATGCGAGAAAAATGCCCAGTGGTTTTCCGACTACCAGTCCGACAAAAATACCCATACCGACTGGTGTTGTCAGTGCGTCCGCAACATGAGCCGGAAGCAGGATGGCTGTATTGGCCAGCGCAAAAACAGGCAGTATAAAGAAGTTCACCCATTTGTGGATCGCTTTTTCGATTACCGCCAGCGAATTGACCGGCATGGCGAAAGCGAACAGCACACCGGTTATACTGGCTTCCACACCACTTTGCAACATCGCATACCAAAGGCAAAATCCGAGTATAATCTGAATGGGACCAAATTTCAAATTCCTTTTATTACATAATAGCAACATTGCATATAGTGCTCCACTGATCGCCAGTGCAAGCCAGTTGATATGTCCACCATAAAACAAAGCGATAACAACAATTGCGCCCAGGTCATCAATAATGGCGATCGCCAATAATAAAATTTTTAATCCAACGGGAAATCTTTTTCCAAGCAGGGAGGCTGCAGCAATAGAGAATGCGATATCTGTTGCTGTAGGTATTCCCCATCCATGTGAATAGCCCGAATAAAAATTAAATCCGATAAAAATTAACGCAGGCATCATCATACCGCCAAAAGCCGCACCGAAGGGCAATACTGCTTTTTTGAATTGAGACAATTCGCCCGTCAAGAGTTCCCTTTTTATTTCAGTAGCAGCCAGTACAAAGAAAAAAGCCATCCCGAAATTGTTGACCCATTCAATAGGAGAGCCAGGAAGTTTTAATGCGGCGAACATACCGCCCGGTATGGCATTATTCCAGAATTTATTGAACCAGCCAGTAGCAGAAAAATTGGTGGTAACTAAAGAAAGGACCGTACAAATGACCAGCAGCACACCAGTTGTTCTGCTATCTTTTAATAAATCCCGGAGGGGGGTAAAGATGTGGTGAAAACTCTTATTCTTCCTGGTCAGCTCCATACCTTACAAATAATTATAATATGATAGTTATCAAGCTCTTGGGTAAAGTTAACTATAAACTCAATAAAAAAAACTAAAGAAATAAATTTCCTTCAAAAATTATACACATATTATTTATATTTATATTAAAGGATTTTGTTGTATAGTATATTAAAATTCAAATGTTTAATCAAAAAAAGGCCCCTGTAAGCACAGGAGCCTTATATAGTATACGGGTCTAATGATTAATCTACATAACCAAGCACACCCATTTCAGGGATATCCAGTCCGGCGACTTCATCTTCAGCCTTAACCCGGATCGGTGTGATTTTATTAGAAATTTTAAACCATGACCACATGGCTGCATATACGAAAACAAAACAGGTTACGGTTCCGACGATCTGAGCAACAAGCTGACTTCCGTCTCCGTATAATATGCCCTTCACTGTACCCGGCACACCATTCCATCCGTCTCCATAAGATCCGTCTGCAAATATGCCGACTGAGATGACACCCCAGGCACCATTGATGCCGTGTACTGCTATAGCACCGACAGGATCGTCAACCTTGAGTTTTCTATCGATGAAATTATATCCGTAATAAACCAGTATACCTGCAATGGTACCGATGGCAACAGATCCAATAGAATTCACAAAAGCGCTCGGAGCAGTAATGGCAACCAGACCTGCCAGCAGGCCGTTGGCCATCATACCCGGATCAAATTTGCCGGTTTTTGCATAACCAATAATCATTACAGCAAGGGCACCCATGGTACCTGCCATCATGGTATTAACAGCAATTATTGAAATGCGGAAGTCAGTACCTGCCAGCGTTGATCCGGGGTTAAAGCCGAACCATCCAAAAGCAAGAATGAAGGTACCCAGCAAGGCCATTGGAATATTATGGCCCGGTATCGTCTTTATAGAACCGTCTTTCCCATATTTACCGATACGTGGTCCAAGAACTACTGCACCGGCCAGTGCAGCGACTCCGCCGACCATGTGTACAACAGAAGACCCCGCAAAATCCACGTGGCCATGTCCTAAATGGAAATTAGCTCCGAGCTGAGCAAGCCATCCGCCGCCCCAAACCCAGTTTCCAAAAAGAGGATAAACAAACATGGAAATAAAAAGCCCATAGATAATGAAAGATTTGAATGACCATCTTTCTGCCATAGCTCCTGTTGGAATCGTAGCAGTTGTATCCATGAAGACCATCTGGAACAGGAACAAAGCGAAAACACCTACGTCATACACTTTACTATTCAGGAAGTATCCTACAGTTCCCGCTATGCCAAAATCATGTCCAAATAGGTGCACGATATATTCATGGGGAATAACACCCTGGCCTCCTCCCAGCGTACCCGCATTTAATGCCCCCCCAAACATGATTGCAAATCCGCAAACCCAGAATCCAAACATACCAATACCATATACCATGAAGTTCATCGCCATAACATGGGCCGCATTTTTCTTTTGGGTGAAACCGGTTTCAACCAGGGCGAAACCAGCCTGCATGAACATGACGAGGAATCCCGTGATCAAGGTCCACATAATGTTTATCCCGATCTTGTTATGACCATCTGCTGCACCAATCGTTTGCACCGTCGCTGCCAGCTTGCTTACGCTGGAGCTAACGGCTGCAACGGTGGTGTCCTTGGCATTGACAACGCTATCCAGGACTTTTACTGCCATAGTATCAATGTCACTCAGCGTACCCGTTTTTGCTCCCGTCGGGTCCTGTGCCATCAGCGGCGTGGTCATAAAAAGGCATAGAATAATGGATAAGCATGCAAAAACAGCCTTAAAAGTTTTTGCATTTTTCATTTTGAAATGAAACATGGGGATTTTGTTTTAGTGTTGATTGAATTGAGTTGCCGTTTGATTTAGATTGTAGTTACCTGTTTATTTTAGAAAGTATAAGTCGCTGCCAGTATTGCTGAGAATGTGCTCGTGGTTCCGGTTGCATCGCTCTTCAGGAATGAATTCACGGAGGAATTATCAAACCGGAGTTCGGGCATGAACGTTAGTTTACCCAGGTGAACCTGGCCGGTCAGGGTGTATTCCATATAGTTTCCTGCAGGCAGAACGGAAGTGGAAATGGTACTGTCTGTATCACTGAAATATTCCGCTCTGAGTGTGAGACCAAACACCGGGCTTGGATCGGCGTTCAGGTAGAGGGCTGCTCCCCAGAAACTTCCGTTTGTAGCCGCACTGATCATCTGGTCGGTTGCATTGAAGCCGACACTGAACTTATCGGTAATGGTTCCGGTAGCCACCAGGTCAAACTGATTTAAAGTAACGCCGGGGCCAATGGGTCCACCCTGGTAGTTCAAATAAAATTTCCATTTGCTATCCGGTGTGGCCGTACTCAACTGGGCTATAAAACTCTGGTAAGAGTAGTTATTCACGGTTGAATGGTCGGTGGAATTGGAGATACCCACCATGACGGCTGTTTTACCGGCCAGCGCGATATCTGCCTTCAGACCCGTATTAAAAAACGGACCGTAGGAGAACATATAACTCATGGAGTAGTTTCGGTTCAGGTAGGCGTCTACGACTTCATAACCGATATGGGTGCCCCATTTTCCTGCTGTCAGTTTGACCTTGGAAGAAAGGTTATAATATACATAGGCCTGAACGACATTGGAAAGAGAGAAGTAAGGGTTGGTGGTTCCATCGTTGTAGGAGAAGTCCTGCGCCCTTCTGCCAAAGCCAAGTTCTACGGTTGCACCGGCTTTTCCCCAGGAATGATCATACTTGATATCAGCCATGCCAAGTTCAAAGGAGTTCTGGGAACCGGTAAAACTGGTGTAGTTGTTCCAGGGAGCAGCTTTCGGATTGGCGAAGTTGTAACGGTAGTAAAGATCCAGGGAGCCTGTAAAGGTGGGCGCAGGAGAAGGAGCCACTGAATCGGCTTTTGGAGCCGCTTTTGTTGAATCCTGAGCCTGGGCCGACATGAAAAATCCGATTGCGATGATAAGCAGTTTGATGTTTTTAACCATTGCTGTTTGTTTTAATTGTGTACTGAATATGAGCAGTTCCCCTCACGGAGGCCCTGCTATTAGCAATTTGAATGGCTAAGCTGAATCGTTATCGAAAGTGGTTTTCAAAAAATTGGATGACAGCGTTCGTTCAGCAAAAGGGAAGGTTTAATACGTTTATTAAATAAATATGTAATACCTATTTAATGATGTGAAAGTATTATTAATTCTAATTCTAATTTGTTATCAACTCATATTTATTATTGTTTAATATGATGAGATATTTAGAATTCTTTCAAAAAAAACATATTTGAAATAAACATTATTCAATAAAAAAAGGCCCGGGAAGGGGCCTTATATAACAAGAATGTTTAATTTCTTACCGTAGGAAGAGGATTTCCCGGTATTTCGGTAACAGCCATTCACTGTCGTCGATCAGGACCTCCAGTTTGTCCACATGATATCGGATCTTATCGAAAAATGCACCTTTTACGTCGTCGCAATAGGCAATCGCCTTGTCCCTTGAATCTTCCAGGGCATTTGCTTTTTTCCTTGCATCGATCATTTTACTTACCTGGGAACTGATTTCAGAGATGTGTTCAGAAATCTTTTCCAGGATGGCTCTCTGGTTTGAGAAAGCGGGTTCTTTGAGCCCGATTTCTTTCATGCCGATGATGTTCTGGATCAGTGTATTCTGGTATTTGAAGGCGGGAGGCAGGATGTGGCTGGTACAGAGTTCCCCCATGATACGGGCTTCAATCTGGACTTTTTTCACATACTTTTCCAGTTCAATTTCATGACGGGCTTCCAACTCTACGTGGCTGAGCACACCATTGGTTTCGAACAGGTGTTTGGCCTTTTCTGTGACCAGTGCATCGAGGGCGAGCGGCGTGGTTTTTACATTGGGAAGGCCTCTTTTCTTAGCTTCTTTTTCCCATTCGTCACTATAATTGTTGCCTTCAAAAAGTACTTTTTCGCTGCTCACAATATATTCGCGAATCACATGCATGATGGCGATTTCCTTCTTTTCTCCTTTTTCGATCAAGGCATCCACTTCTTTTTTGAAGTTTTTGAGTGTTTCCGCCATGATTGTATTGAGCGCCGTCATTGCATTCGCACAATTCGCAGAAGAACCAACTGCACGGAATTCAAACTTATTACCGGTAAAGGCAAAGGGTGAAGTCCGGTTACGGTCAGTATTATCGAGCAGTAATTCAGGTATACTTCTGTGCAGATCCAGTTTCAGGATGGCTTCATCCTGTTCGTCGAATTTAGCACCTACCCGTTCCTTGATATCTTCCAGCACTTTGGTTAAAAATCCGCCGATGAACACCGAAATGATTGCAGGTGGTGCTTCATTGGCGCCCAGGCGGTGGTCATTTGCCGCAGATGCAATAGAAGCGCGCAGGACATCGGAATAATCGTGAACGGCTTTGATGGTGTTCACGAAAAAAGTCAGGAACATGAGGTTGGTCTTCGGTGTCTTACCCGGAGCCAGCAGGTTGACGCCGGTATCGGTTGACATGCTCCAGTTATTATGCTTTCCGTTTCCGTTTATTCCGGCAAAGGGTTTTTCGTGGAGCAGTGCGCGCAGTTTGTGACGGCGTGCCACACGGTCCATAATATCCATCAGAAGGGTATTGTGGTCAACGGCAACGCTTATTTCTTCAAAAATCGGGGCGCATTCGAACTGTGAAGGAGCCACTTCATTATGCCGGGTTTTTAAAGGAATCCCTAACTTATAAGACTCCGTTTCGAAATCGCGCATGAAGGCATAAATTCTTTCCGGAATGGAACCAAAATAATGGTCTTCCAGCTGCTGACCCTTGGCTGGCGGGTGACCGAATACGGTCCTACCACTCATAACCAGGTCGGGCCTGGCGTTGGCCAGGGCTTCGTCAATCACAAAATATTCCTGTTCCCACCCGAGCGTGCCGATCACTTTGGTCACATTCTTATCAAAATAATTACATACGTCAACCGCTGCCTTGTTCATCGCCTCGAGTGACTTCAGCAGGGGTGCTTTATAATCCAGCGTTTCCCCGGTATAGGAAACAAAAATGGTTGGGATGCAGAGGGTCTTGCCGGTTTCGATCTCCATGATAAAAGGAGGAGAGGAGGGATCCCAGGCGGTATAACCGCGGGCTTCGAAAGTGGCACGAATGCCACCGGAAGGAAAGGAAGACGCATCCGGTTCCTGTTGTATCAGGGCATCGCCTTCAAATTGTTCAATCGCGGTACCGTCGCCCTTAATGGCAAAAAAGGAATCGTGTTTTTCTGCAGACGAGCCGGTGAGTGGCTGAAACCAGTGGGTATAATGCGTTACACCTTTCAATTCAGCCCACTGCCTTAAACCGGCGGCGATCTGATTGGCAACAGCGCGATCAATTTTCTTACCGCCTTTGATAGATCCCGTGAGACTCTTATAAGCCTCATCGCTCAGGAATTCCCGGGCAGTACGCGTGGTGAATACATTCTCCTGGAAAATAGCCGTGATTTTGGTGGATCCGTCAAGTACTACCGGAGCTTTCGTTGACAGATCGTTAATTGCTTTTACTCTTAACGATTCCATTTACAATATTTTTTAGAAAAACGAAAGTAAGTGATAATTCATAAGGACGAAAAAAAAATAGCTTTTAAGGCGTTTTTTTAGAAATTGTTCTAAAATATATTAAAATACTACCCTGTTTTTATCATTATTCAAAGTAAATCCCCAAAAAATAATGACATTAAGGTAAATTCTAATGTATTTTAAAAATCCAGTACCTGAGTTTCTGCTGCAGGAGGGGGTGACCGGTATATAAAAATAATATCATGAATAGAAAGGGGATGGTACGGTATCGTACAATAGCGCCAGGAAAAGGTACGGTGAACCCGATGGTGATAAACTGGCATATGGCATAGTAGAGGAAGAACCAGTACAGGGGGTGGGCGATTTGCTCTTTGCGCCGGCGGTCCAGGAGGAAAAATAACAAACCGGCGATCAATAGCAGCACTTCGACAGAAGAACCCGACTGAAGCAGATTTTTTCCTTCCCAGGGGAAGGGACGCAACATACTGTTGGCAACGGCCTGTGGGAGGACCTTTAAAAAACTCAGGGGGCCTGGCTCCAGGCTGTCCAGTGCATAGCGGGTGTTCCCGTGCAAGAGAAAGAATTTTTTCTGTGTTTCCGCCAGGGGCCGGGAAAGCTGAAGGGGAGGTTGCAGGAACATGGATACTATAAATAATATGATCAGGCCGATATAAATGCGGTTGAAAAAAACCGGAGTCTTTACTTTTTTGTTCAGGCTGATCTGGTAAGCAATGAATGCCGGCAAAAAAATCAGCATGAATTCGTAACGCAGCAGCAGCAATCCGCAAAATCCGGCGCCTATGCCCAATACCTTGCCCGGTGCAGGATTGAGCGCATAGGCGTTTCCGTTATATAGAATCAGCACCATGCTGAGCAGGAGAAGGGCTTCAGCCCTTATGCCGCTGCACCAGAAAATGATTGAAGGAACAAAGAAGATCAGTAAAAAATTCATACCTGAGCGCAAAGGGAATTTTGCGGATAACATTTTAAACAACAGGAGCGGACCGGGGATGGTCAGCATATCGAACAGGAGTGCATCAATATAATAATTTTTTCCGCCGAAGAGATTCAGGATGGCCAGTCCTTTGATCATAAACCACCTTTCAAAATTATCCACGTAAAACCGGAAAGCCTGCCAGATATGATTGCCTGTAGCATGATACGCGAATGAGGGCAGAAATTCCTGGAAGAACTGTGCAGGATGCCTGAGCAGCAGATCCGTTTGATCTTTCGATTCGTCAAAAAAATTCCAGGTATCATCCCCGCCATAGTAATGATGAAAAACCCAACCGTAGAGACAGCCCATGAATATTCTGAAAAATACAACAGCGGCTGTATGATAAATGGTGAATGGAAATTTTTTCCGACGGATAATAAAATGCAGGAGCAATGTTCCGAAAAACAGGTAAAAGAAAAACAGAAAGTACTTCAGCATAGGAACTTTACCTGATTTTGATTCCCCAAATCTATAAATTTGAATGTAATATCGATGAATGAATGCCAATCAGACCGAAAAGCATAAGAAAAAGATTGCACTGGTAGCGAACAGCGCCTGGTCAGTATATAATTTCCGGATGGACCTGATCCGCCATCTTTTATTGCGTTTTGATGTGCTCATCATCGCGCCGGTAGATGAATTCGCTTCAGAACTGACAAAAGCGGGTTGTATTTTTATGGACATCCGGTTCAACAACCGCTCAGAAAATCCCTTATTGGATTATTCGTTGTATAAATCCCTGAAAAAGATTTACCGGACAGAGAAGCCTGATTTTATTTTTCATTATGTGATCAAACCCAATATTTATGGGTCCCTGGCTGCGGCGCGGGTCGGTATTCAGTCTGTAGCGGTTATTACAGGTCTTGGTTACACATTTGACCGGCGCAACTGGTTAAACCGGATTGTATCTTCCCTGTATCGTATGGCACTGAAGAAAGCTTCTGAGGTATGGTTCCTTAACCAGGAAGATGCGAATCTCTTTATTCAGCGAAAAATTGTCAGCCGACAGAAAATAAAAATTTTACCTGGCGAGGGGATTAATACAGAGCATTTTTTTCCTCAGACCCATAAACCCGTTGCCAGGTCTAAGGCCTTCCAGTTCCTTATGAGCACCCGTCTGCTGAAATCCAAGGGAGTAGGTGTGTATGTAGAGGCCGCCAGAATACTGAAAAACAAATACCTGGATATTCGTTTCGAGCTAATTGGTTTTTTTGAAAAAAATCATCCGGATTCTATTTCTGAATCTGAAATGCGGCACTGGAAAAAAAGAGGGATCATTCATTATGGTGGGTTTGCAAAAGATGTGAGGCCTTTTCTGCGACAGGCGGACTGTTTCGTTTTCCCATCGTTTTACCATGAAGGTATACCGCGATGCCTGCTCGAGGCGGCTGCTATGGAAGTTCCGATTATCACTTCGCTGAATACCGGATGTAAAGAAGTTGTTCAGGAAGGCCTGAACGGATTTCTTTCTGCTCCCCACAATGCTGCTGACCTTGCAGCGAGGATGGAAGAGATGATGGCCCTGACCCCAAACCAGCGGACTATTATGGGCAAGAACGGACGTGCATTGGTCAGCGGGAAATTTGGCATAGAACGTATACTGGAGGAATATGACCGGACTATAACAGCCCTGGGTAGTGTGGTAAACGATGGAATGTTAGAATGAGGGAATGGAATTTGGAAATTTTAATGAGGGAACAATCATATTTCAACCATTTTTGCTTCACGCCTCAGGCTCAACGCATTACCGGACTTATTAAAACTTCGGCGGTTAATTCAATTCCTCATTTGCCACGTTATGAAAATCAAGCATGTAAGAGAAACTCTAGTACACCCGAAGCTCTAATCCTTTCCTCCCAACTCCAGCTTTTCAGGTTGGGAAATTCAAATGGGAATCCTGAAATTTTTTCCCAGCTGAGGTTTGAAAGATCTTCCTTCAGAATAAAATAATTGCCGTTATACTTTTCCTGAAATTCCGAGATCCAAAAATAATTTGTGCTGATCACCGGAATTTTCATTGCCGCGTATTCCAGGAATTTCGTTGAGGTTTGCGAGTTGAAAGGCTCGATATTCGGAACAAAATTGAAAGCATACCTCGCTCTGGACAGCCAGGATGGCACTTGTTCCCAGGAAACAGGTGATTGAAAAATAATATTCCTACAATGACGGAATTTTTCCTTCAGCCCGCATTCGTCCTTACCCAAAATTAAAATGGATTTTTTTACCAATTCGCCCTTTTCAAAAACTCTTAGCAAACTTTCCATATTTCTTCCGGCAGAAAGGCTGCCTGAATAAATAAAATCAAATTCTTTTAATCCTTTGTCTGAGATTTGAAAAAATTCCCTGGCGACGCCCATATCCCGGTAACCAAAAGGGACCTCATCATGAATACAGATTTGTTCCTTTACATATTCATTCAGGAATAACCGGAAATGGGGGCGCGGATTCAGTTTGCTTTTAAAAAAATCTTTCAGCTTACGGTAAGGAGGAACTGAAGCGGAAGCATATTCGTGGATAATCAGCTTTTTTTTATAGTATGCTTTGGGATAATATCCCATCATATACCAGTACACGTCGGCATCTGAAGCGGATTCCTGTCCGTAGATCGCAGAACAGGTTTCGATTTGATAGGTTTGAAAAAAAGTCTCATAGGCAGTAAGCTCGGGTAAAAATGCCTGGTTATTGTGGATTAAAACGATCTTCATGGGATCCTAAAATTATCAAATAGATTAATGCGTCCTTCGTAATTTTGCGCTTTCTCAAAGAACATGGAAATTAACGCTAAAACCGCCGAACAGCTTCGTCTTACCGCAGAGGAATTTGATATGATTTGCCAGAAACTGGGGCGCATTCCGAATTTCACCGAGCTCTGTGCTTTCAGTGCCATGTGGAGTGAACATTGCAGTTATAAAAATTCAATCCGCTGGCTGAAAACCCTTCCGCGCGAAGGGAAGAAAATGCTGGTCAAAGCTGGTGAAGAAAATGCAGGTCTCATGGATATTGGCGACGGCCTCGGCGTCGTGTTTAAAATTGAATCCCATAATCATCCGTCGGCCATAGAACCGTTCCAGGGTGCGGCAACCGGTGTGGGTGGGATTCACCGGGATATTTTTACGATGGGTGCCCGTCCGATTGCATCCCTGAATTCCCTTCGATTTGGAAAATTACAGGATCCGCAGACCCAGCATTTGCTGGCCGGGGTGGTGCATGGTATCGGACATTATGGAAATTGTTTTGGTGTACCTACGGTGGCGGGTGAAATATATTTTGACGAATGTTATCATACCAATCCCCTGGTGAATGCGATGAGTGTGGGTATTGTTGTGAAGGGAAAAACCATTTCTGCTACTGCACTGGGCACAGGGAATCCGGTATTTTTTGTCGGAAGTGCCACAGGGAAGGATGGGATCGGCGGGGCGAGTTTTGCTTCAGCGAATATTACCAAAGAATCTGTTCAGGAATTACCAGCCGTGCAGGTGGGTGACCCTTTTCAGGAAAAAAAATTATTGGAAGCCTGTCTGGAAGTGATTGAAACCGGTGCAGTCGTAGGTATGCAGGATATGGGTGCAGCGGGCATCATCTGTTCAACGGCTGAAATGAGTGCCAAGGGAGAAGTCGGCATGCTCATCGATCTGGATAAGGTTCCTACACGCCAGTCGGGTATGAAGGCCTGGGAATTGCTGCTCAGCGAAAGTCAGGAACGCATGCTGATGGTCGTTGAAAAGGGGAAGGAAAAACAAGTGCTTGACATTTTTGAAAAATGGGACCTGCCCTGTTCCAATATCGGGGAAGTGACCAACGATAAATTATTACATTTTTATCACCAGGGAAAACTGGAAGCCGTTATTCCCGCAGAGGAATTGGTGTTGGGTGGCGGGGCCCCGCAATATACCCGGTCATATCGTGAACCTGCTTACTTTGAAAAAATCCGGGCTTTCGATGCCGACTCGATTCCCGTTGCTGAAAACCTGCGTGCCGTTGCTGAGGAACTGGTGCGTATGCCAACCATTGCCTCCAAAAGATGGATCAGCGTTCAGTATGACAGTACGGTGGGAGCAGCAAATACATCTACCAACGAACCTTCTGATGCAGCCATTGTTCTGGTGAAGGGCACCACGAAGGGTATTGCGATGACGACAGACTGTAACAGCCGTTATGTGCTGGCCGATCCTTACCTGGGTGCCATGATTGCGGTAGCGGAAGCTGCGCGCAACCTGGTTTGTTCCGGGGCTATTCCCCTGGGTGTTACGAATTGCCTGAACTTTGGTAATCCTTACGATCCTGAAGTGTACTATCAATTTGTACATGCCGTAAAGGGAATGGGTGCTGCCTGCGTAAAATTCGATACACCGGTAACCGGAGGTAATGTAAGTTTTTATAACCAGCATCCGGAGGGCGCCGTATATCCGACACCAACGATCGGAATGGTCGGTTTACTGGAAGATACGAGGAGGAAAATGACCCAGTATTTCAAAGAACCGGGTGATCTGATACTGATGTTGGGCCAATCCCGCAATGATATTCATTCTTCAGCATATCTCTATGGCATACACGGTGTGGAATTCAGTCCTGCTCCTTATTTCGACCTGGATGAAGAAGCGCGACTTCAATCAAAACTGCTGACGGCTATACAGAAGGGTCTTGTCGAATCGGCCCATGATGTGGCTGAAGGCGGCTTATTTGTTACACTTGCAGAAAGTGCTTTTCACCGGGAACTTGGTTTTACAGTGGAATGCCAGGATGATTCTTTCCGTCGTGATGCTTATTGGTTTGGCGAATCGCAAAGCCGGGTGGTTGTTTCTGTAAAAAAAGATAAACTTCAGGTTTTTCTTGAATCGATGAATGGAGTGCCGGTTGAAACACTTGGTGAAGTAACGGAGGACGACATCCGCATCGATGGTGTTTCCTGGGGATCCATAAGTGCATTGAAGCAGACTTATGATACCGTAATAGAAAACGAAATGGCATCAATCGTAGAAGCATGATCCGTTCATCTACATTGGTTATTACCGGAGCTGCCGGATTTATCGGAAGCTGCCTCACCGGCTACCTGAATGAAAAAGGATTCGATCAGCTTATTCTGGTCGATGAATTCAGCCGCCTGGATAAAGTGGATAACCTCAAAGGAAAAAAATTCATACACCGTGTTGAACGGGATGATTTCTTCCAATGGCTGGAAGTAAAAAAACCAACCATCGGATTTGTATTTCACTTGGGTGCCAGAACGGATACCACAGAATTTGACTATGCCGTTCACCAAAGGCTGAATTTTGAATATTCCCAGCGCATCTGGGACTATTGTATGATGAAGCAGGTACCGTTGGTTTATGCTTCTTCGGCTGCGACCTACGGATCGGGCGAATTGGGATATCTTGACAATCACGAATTGCCCTTCCTGCTTGAACCCCTGAACGCCTATGGGATTTCAAAAAATGAATTTGATAAGTGGGCTGTCCGTCAGCATAGTCATCCGCCTTTCTGGGCAGGATTGAAATTTTTCAATGTATACGGTCCGAATGAGTATCATAAAGGCAGGATGGCCAGTGTGATCTGGCATGCTTATAACCAGATCAAACAAAACGGAACGGTAAAACTTTTCAAATCCCATCGTCCGGATTTCCAGGATGGCCAGCAGCTGAGGGATTTCATTTATGTAAAAGATATTTTACAAGTGTGTTTGTGGCTGATGGAAAATTATGAGCAGATGCCCGAAAGTGGATTGTTTAATTTGGGAACGGGTAAGGCCAGAAGTTTTGAAGACCTGGTGCGGGCAACTTTTGCGGGGGCAGGTTTACCAGCGCATATTCAATATATCGATATGCCTGCTGATATCCGGGATAAATACCAGTATTTCACCGAAGCGCGTATGGACAAACTGGTCAACGCCGGATACCGGGATCCTTTTTATTCGTTGGAAGCCGGCGTTTCGGATTATGTTAAGCACTACCTTTCAACAAATAACTATTACTGACACATGATCAATAAAATCGGCATTATCGGAGGGGGAAATCTGGGCATGGCCATCGCGGAGGGATTAATTCAAAGCGGATTTATCAACCCCGGACATATCCTGATTACCCGCAGGTCTCTTGATCAGCTGAATGCACTGGAACGAAAAGGGGTGATGGTGAGTTCAAATAATGAGGATGCACTGAATTATGCCGGGTTGGTTGTACTGGCTGTAAAACCTTTCCAGGTGAGTGAAGTGTTGACGAAATTGAAAGATCATTTTAAAAATGGAAAACATATACTGGTATCTGTTGTAACCGGTGTAAGTATCCAGCAACTGTCCGCCCTGGTCCCGGATCATATTCCTATCGTACGGGCCATGCCCAATACCGCCATTGCCATCCGCGAAAGCATGACCTGCCTGGCCACGCGCAATGTGGGACCTGAACAATTCCAGGAGATTCTGGAAATGTTTAACCAGCTGGGCAGTGCTGTAAAAATTGATGAAAAACTGATGGATGCGGCAACTGTTTTGGGTGCTTGCGGAACTGCATTCGCCATGCGTTATATCCGGGCGAATATTCAGGGTGGTATTGAAATTGGATTTGATGCAGCTACAGCCAGCCTAATCGCTGCACAAACCGTAAAGGGTGCTGCGGAACTCCTGTTAAAAAAACAGACACATCCGGAACAGGAAATCGATAAGGTAACCACACCCAAGGGCTGCACGATTGCCGGACTTAATGAAATGGAACACCAGGGCTTTAGTTCCTCGCTGATTAAAGGGCTGGTGGCAAGCTACCAAAAGATCGGGCAGGATTAGGGTCGTTTATCGTTTATCCTATTTCGGATGGTGCTTATCGATTGCGGATGGGATCGGTGATTAATTCTAATTGATAATCAATAAGTTGCCTTTTAATGGGTGCAAAATGAGGGTTTCCGCACTTGCAATTGTTGAAATATTAGAGGAAATTTACCGTTATAATTAACCCTTATACACTTAGCGATAAGTGATTAAGATCCGAACCATGAAAATCAAACCCAGCTGTTACGTTTTGGCAGCAGAAATACTGACCATCACATTGTTTCACGTAGTGAAAATCAGGCAGGCTGAAAAACATCCGGCAGAAATAGTCTTCTCGAAAGCCTACAAGGCATTACCCCTTCATCCACCGGTGGCAGAAAACAAAACGGGTATGGAATATGCACTTGAGAATATGGCCGATAAATTACTCCGGTAATATCTATACTCCATTTATCCACAATCCGCTTTTCCCTTTTCGGACGATTGAAAAATTTGCCGTAGGTTTGCATGACCTTCTGGTTACTGTTTTTCATCTGTAATTCAACAGGTCATTCATTTTCATTTATTGAGTTTTTTTTGTCTTAATTAACCAATTATGGCCAAATTTATTTTTGTTACCGGAGGTGTTACTTCATCATTGGGGAAGGGTATTATTGCTGCTTCCCTGGCTAAATTATTACAGGCCAGAGGGCTCCGTGTAACGATTCAGAAATTTGACCCCTATATTAATGTCGATCCCGGTACTTTGAATCCTTATGAACACGGAGAATGTTTTGTTACGGAAGACGGTGCAGAAACGGATCTGGATCTCGGGCATTATGAGCGGTACCTGAATATTTTTACATCGCAGGCCAATAATGTGACGACCGGAAGAATTTACCAGACCGTTATCAACAAGGAACGGGAGGGTGCCTACCTGGGCAAAACCGTTCAGGTGGTTCCACATATTACCGATGAAATCAAAAGAAGGATGCTGCTGCTGGGACAGCGTAATGAATATGACGTGATTATTACCGAGTTGGGCGGGACGGTGGGGGATATCGAATCCCTTCCATTTATCGAAGCCGTACGTCAACTGCAATGGGAATTGCCTGAGGAAGACGTAGTGGTCATTCACCTGACCCTGATCCCATACCTTAAAGCGGCAAAAGAACTCAAAACCAAACCCACCCAGCACAGTGTGCGTATGCTAAGCCAGGAAGGCGTCACGCCTGATGTGATTGTCTGCCGGACAGAAGAACCCCTGAATGCAGAGATCCGGAAAAAAATTGCTTTGTTCTGCAATGTAAAAGTCGAAGCTGTTATCGAGGCTGCTGATGCGTCATCCATCTATGAAGTGCCGGTAACCATGATGAAGGAAAAACTGGACCTGATCTGTCTGAAAAAACTGAATATCACCCAATACCAGGACGCCGAACTCACCAAATGGAAAGAGTTTCTGGATAAATTGCGTCATCCCAAATCGAAAGTGACCATTGGATTGATCGGAAAATATATTGAACTACAGGATGCGTATAAATCCATTCTCGAATCCTTTGTGCACGCAGGAGCCATGAATGAATGCAAGGTGCAAATTCTCAACGTACACAGCGAGTCCATAACGAACGAGAATGTGGGAGAAAAACTAGGTAATCTGGACGGTCTGCTGGTTGCGCCGGGATTCGGACACCGGGGTATAGAAGGGAAAATAATTGCGGTAAAATATGCGAGAGAAAACCAGCTCCCTTTCTTCGGAATCTGCCTGGGCATGCAAATGGCAGTGATCGAGTTTGCCAGAAATGTACTGGGTCTGGCCAAAGCTCATTCAACGGAAATGCAGGCCGACACACCGGTACCTGTCATTGACCTGATGGAACACCAGAAAAAGATCACCGCCAAGGGAGGTACCATGCGGCTTGGGGCATATCCCTGTGCAATTGAAGAGGGTACGCTGGCCAAACAGATCTATGGCAAATCCCTGATTTCAGAAAGACATCGCCACCGCTACGAATTCAATAATGAATACCTGCAGCAGTTTGAGGAAGCCGGAATGATCGCCAGTGGAAAGAATCCGGAAAGCGGTCTGGTTGAAATTATCGAACTGCCCAGTCATCCTTTCTTCATCGGTGTGCAATACCATCCCGAATTGAAAAGTTCTGTGGAAAATCCTCAACCCGTTTTTGTACACTTCATTAAGGCTGCCAAGGATTTCGCCAATAAAAGAAGCACAAGAAATCAGGTGCTGGAACGGGAAATGATCTAGAAGAATTTGGAAATTTGGGAAATTGAAAATTTGAAAATTCAATTTCCGGATTGAAATGATTTGCCTATCGCAGATCGCATTTCGTTTTACGATGGACGATACACGATTATCGATCAACGGGAAAAGCCCAGACCAGGAATTCGGGGAACACAACACTCCAGCTGATATAATCATGAATTCCTGCAGGAGATTCTTTATACACCAAACCTTCCGGCAAAACCAGATTTCTTTTTTCCAATAAACTGATGATGTCTTTGGTATCGTCTATGACATCGATGATGCTGTCCTTATCCCGGTCGCCTTTTTCTTCGGCGGCTCCGGCGTAAAACCAATATTCGAGTCCAGGTTTTTTTCTTGAGGCTTTCAGCTTGGCGTACATGATCCGGTTTTTTTCGTCAGAATAACTACTGTCTTCTGATGCTTTGTCCCGCCACCAGAATGATCCGGAAAAAACGCCGACTTTATTGATTTTGTCCGGATGATTCCAGGCAATATCAAATGCGGAGAGACCACCCATGGAGCATCCGGCAATTACGACCGAATGAAATTTCCTGACACCGGATTCTTTTTTGGCATAAGGATACAATTCATTGTTGACAAATGCATCGTAAAAAGCTGCCCGTTTTCCGCGACCCAGGTAATCCGGTTTATCGGATACGCCATATTCCTGCATGCGGTCGCCTGCTTCCACACCGATGATGACGAGTGGCGCAATTTTGCCCGCCTTATATAAACTGTCCAGGGATTCTTGTACATGCAGTTTATCCAGATCCTGTCCATCATTCAATATAAGCAGGTTGTACAGCGACCGGTCGGATGGCGGAGGAGTGTGGATAATTCGAAGTTTAACATTCCGCTGCAGGTGTCTCGAGTACAGGTTGTCGTCGGTTTCTTTCACCCGTTTGCAGGCGCATAACAGGAAGAGAAAACCGAACAGGAAAAAATGCTTCATATACTATAAAGGTAAAAAATGAATATTAGTTTGGATGGTAGTCTTTACGATCGTAAATTTGTCCTCCACATCGCGAAGTAGAGCAGCGGTAGCTCGTCGGGCTCATAACCCGAAGGTCGGAGGTTCGAACCCTCCCTTCGCAACGAAGCAACAAAAACGAACCCCTCATAGAGGGGTTTTGTATTTTAAGTTAAGTAACTGAGGCCGGGAATTTTGATTAAACCTGAACTCCCAGTTTTTTCAGTTTCCGAATTTGGAAAAAAAGATAGAATATCACCATCCAGACAGAAAGGGTAATACCGGAAGCCATCCAGAGCAGCCAGAATGGGGGGCGGCCGGCCCGCGCAAATAATGAACGGTTATTAAATGGTGAGCTATATGAAGTAGCAGTTCCCCAGGGAACTGTTCGTTCTACTGTCAAATTTCCATAGAAATCATTATCCTCAACGCTGGCGATCAGGATCAGGTTTCCCACAGAATCACCCGGCAGATTCAGCTGCTTAAAATCTGCACTGGCTATTCCCAGTGAATCGGTTGTAAAAGTTGGCGTTTCATTTACATTTAAATCACCACCCAGTCGCTTAACGGCGATTTTCATATCGACGCCTTTCACCGGTACCCATATTGATTCTTTCTGTTCCACTAACGTGGCCATTATTTTTTTATCTGTTGCAGTATCCAGTTTGATCCTGGCCTTCGTCAGATCGATACTTGTGGTGACGGCAACATATAAACTGGAAGAATCGGTAACAGCCAGGAATGTTTGTTTGGGCGATTTGTTCCATTCATCCTTTGCATTGGATGGAATCATCAGGGCAGCCTGCCCCTTGTCGTCAGTTTTTGCAGTGCCGAGTAAATGATTTGGGCTTTCAGAGCTGATATAAAAACGTAGTTCAATTCCTGCGACCGGCTTAAACTTCCCGTCGATCTTTGCCTTTGTATTTGCTTTCAGATACTGCAACTGGTTGTTATCATTGTAATAGCCGAGCCCAAGGATTAATTTGTTTTTTTCAACCTGGGCTAAGGAAATCCCGGTAGCTAAAAAAATAAATACACAGG
This sequence comes from Puia sp., assembly GCA_041481385.1. Taxonomy (GTDB): domain Bacteria; phylum Bacteroidota; class Bacteroidia; order Chitinophagales; family Chitinophagaceae; genus Puia. The sequence continues at coordinate 1,273 of JBGPBW010000063.1, read as the reverse complement.
TAAGTGCAGAACATTTAAGCTCTTTCATGCTCTTCGATTTCTGTGATGGTTTCCTGTATTGGAATAATGGGGAATATCCTGGCGAATAGCGTAATAATAAGCAACATACCTGCCAGGGATCCCATCGCAATAGCCCATTCTTCCCAACTGGGAAAATAATGTTTGTATGACTCTGGTACATCATGCATAGGTAAAAAAGGATGCAATAATGTTGGGGTTACAATCACATACCTTTTGAACCATGATCCCACAACCACCAATGCCCCCGCTATTAACGCCGGCACTGGTTTTCTCCCCTTCCTGGTGGTCAGAATCAGAATAGGTAGAAACATCGAGGTGATAATAGCAAACCAGAAAACCCTTGCAAACTCTCCTGTGAACAATCCCAGCAAATGATCTGCATCGGTCTTTTTCATTTTAAACGCCGGCACCAGGAATTCGTTTAAATTAAAATAGAGATATACAAAGGCAAGCAACACCACTATTTTACCCATCCTGTCAAAATGTTTTAGTGTAATATATTTTTCCAGATCATACATATACCGGAAGATATACATCGCAACCAAAACAGCGCCTGCACCAACGAGGAAGGCACCTGAAATAAAATACGCGCCGAAATTGGTACTATCCCAGCCCGGGCGGTAGGTGGTGGCAAACAGCCAGGACGTTACTGTATGAATGGCAAATGCAACGGGTATTATGGTAATAGATAATATACGAATAGACCTTCTGCTGATTTTTTTTTGTTGGGGTGTGTTCTTCCAGAAAGACCCTAAAAATGCATACAGGCTCCCGAGGAATTTCCCACTCCCTTGCTTAGCTTTCAGCATGATTTCAAAATCAGGCAAAAGTGGAAGATATAAGAGCAGGAGACTTATAAAAAAATAAGTTGTTATGACAATCACATCCCAGAGGATTGGCGATTGTAGGCGCCCATGAATGAAGAGGTTATAAAAGCGGTCGGGGCGGCCCATATCAACAATAATAATAAGGGAAGCGAAGGTGATGGCAGAAACAGCAATTATTTCAGCGATCCTGGTTAAAGGCGTGCTCCAATTAACATTAACGAGTCTGAGTACTGCAGTAATCAATGATCCCACCAGGCTGATGGCTACAAAAAAAACAAAATTGGAAATATAAATTCCCCAGGAAGCATAATCCCTCATGTCTGTAACAATCAAACCCTGGGAAAGCTGTCGGTAATAAGCATACAAACCAATAATACAAATAATCACCAGGGCAAGAGCCCAGATCCTTCCTTTTGCGCCAAATT
>JBGPBW010000062.1:0-20753 GCA_041481385.1 Puia sp. | reverse complement strand
CGTATTTGCCATAAGCGGGCAGATGAAATCCAAGCCGGATGCATTCGTCAAAGAAGAATTCATGCGGGGTCTGAATCATGATGCCGGCCCCATCTCCTGTATTGATTTCACAACCACAGGCACCCCGGTGCTCCATATGCTCCAGGATAGTAAGGGCATCTGAAATGATCTGGTGGCTTTTATTGCCTTTAATATTGGCGACAAAGCCGATGCCACAGGCATCCCGCTCAAAAGAAGGATGGTATAATCCTTGATTTTGTTCCATTTATTTCGGTTAAGCAGTGAATGGCATCAACGCAATCGTAATTCGGTTGATTTTTCTAAGGAAGGCAGCGGTTCGTTTAAAAATACTGAAAAATACCGGATTTCTTCAAGTAAAAAGCAAAAAATAAAATGTAAAAACTGAAGGATTTCTAATAAAAAACAGTTTTTTCAACCAATTGTTTAAACAACCCTTTTTTACTTTTTGATTTTTAATTTTTACCTGATTGTTTATCAAACCAACAGACTGAACAACGTATCATTTTTGTTGATTTCGGTAAAATTGATCTGGTACTTTTTCATGTTTTCCATCAACGCATCATAATCTGCACGACTGGCCAGTTCGATGCCAACAACTGCCGGTCCGGATTCCTTATCGGTCTTTTGCATGTATTCGAACCTTGTGATATCGTCACTGGGCCCGAGCACATTGTTCACAAATTCTTTGAGCGCTCCCGGCCGCTGGGCGAACCGGATCAGGAAATAGTGTTTGAGTCCTTCATACTGCAGGGAGCGTTCTTTGATCTCAGGCATGCGGTCGATATCATTATTGCTTCCGCTCACAATACAAACCACTTTTTTACCTCTAATCTCCTCAGCCCTTTTTTCAAGTCCGGCGATGGAAAGAGCACCCGCGGGTTCCACGACAATGGCGTCTTCGTTATAGAGTCTGAGTATCGTACTGCAGACTCGTCCTTCCGGTACAAGATCCAGTTCATCGAGCATTTCACGACAAATGGAAAAAGTCAGATCACCGGTTCTTTTTACAGCTGCTCCATCTACGAAACGATCGATTTTATCCAGGGTAACAGGATGACCCTGTTTAAATGCTTCGTCCATTGAGGGTGCACCTTCAGGTTCGAGGCCAATGATCCTGGTTTTGGGTGAATAGGTATTGAAATAGGTACCTACACCAGAAGCCAGACCACCTCCTCCTACAGGCACAAAGAGATAATCGATATCTGAAAGGTCTTCCAATATTTCGAGGGCAACGGTAGCCTGTCCTTCAATGATCCGCAGGTCTTCAAAAGGCGGGATGAAAACCATTTCATTATCCGCGGTAAATTTTTTTGCCGCGACTGCACAATCATCGAATGTGTCGCCGACAAGCCTGATTTCGACAAAATTTTCGCCGAACATTCTCGTCTGATCAACTTTTTGTTTCGGGGTTATAATCGGCATGAACACTACTCCCTTTATATTGAGTTTTTTGCACGAATAGGCAAATCCCTGCGCATGGTTTCCGGCACTGGCACACACGAGGCCTTTCATAAGAACCTCCTGGGGAAGACTGCTCATCATATTATAAGCCCCCCTGATTTTATACGACCGTACAACCTGAAGGTCTTCCCGTTTCAGGTAAACGGCGCACTGATAGCGACGCGAAAGATTTTGGTTTAGTACCAGGGGTGTTCTGACAACCACATTTTTCAATCTTTCCGCTGCGCCGGCCACATTCAGAGAAATGGCGCGTGATGTAGTTTGCATATTTATACTTTTTCTGTAACCTTCTTGTCAGATTTAAGAACCGGGGCTGCTTGATTTTCGGGACGCAGGCTCCTGACGGTTTTACCGGCCTGCCACATTTCACTCTCACGCAATTCCCGGAGTTCCACTTCCAGTTTTTCACGGTAATCAGCCTTGCTGTTGCTGTCGATGCTACGCTGGGATTCCTTACCCGAAGCGACGCTTTCATAGAGTTCCCTGAAAACAGGAGCCGTGGCATCACGGAATTTTTTCCACCAATCCAGTGCTCCCCGCTGTGCAGTTGTGGAACAATTGGCGTACATCCAGTCCATCCCGTTCTCAGCAACCAAGGGCATCAGGCTTTGGGTGAGTTCTTCTACGGTTTCGTTAAAAGCTTCTGAAGGTGTATGTCCTTTGTCGCGCAGAACCTGATATTGAGCTGCGAAAATGCCCTGGATCGCACCCATTAACGTACCACGTTCCCCGGTCAGATCGCTGTATACTTCTTTTTTGAAATTGGTTTCAAACAGGTATCCGCTGCCGACTGCGATGCCCAGGGCTATCACCCGATCTTTGGCTTTGCCGGTGGCATCCTGAAAAATGGCATAACTGCTATTCAATCCCCGGCCTTGCAGGAACATACGTCTGAGTGAAGTGCCGGATCCTTTGGGGGCTACCAGGAATACATCCACATCAGGTGGCGGAATAATACCGGTTTGCTCTTTGAATGTGATGCCGAAGCCGTGAGAAAAATACAGGGCCTTGCCTTTTGTCAGGTTTTTTTTCACTGTGGGCCAGAGTTCGATCTGAGCCGCATCGCTCAGCAGGTAACATATGATGGTGCCCCTTTGCAATGCCTCTTCAATTTCAAATAAACTGACACCCGGAACAAATCCATCCCGAATGGCCTTATCCCAGGTTTTTGAATTTTTTCGTTGTCCGACAATTACATTCACACCATTGTCTCTTTGATTTAATGCCTGGCCCGGGCCCTGCACGCCATATCCGATCACTGCGATCACTTCATCTTTCAGTACCTGCTGGGCTTTCGATAGCGGGAATTCTTCACGGGTTACGACCGTTTCTTCTACTCCGCCGAAATTTAATGTTGCCATTTTTTTAATTATTAATTGTTAATTGTTAGTTGTTAATTTCCTTTTTTTTTATCGTTGTTCATTCAATCTCCATACTTCCACACCTCCACACCTCCACACTTTCAGTATGTAAATCCACCGGATTTACATACTGAACACTTCGTCCTGTTTATCCAGAAACTCGTTCTCCACAACTTCCTCCCCGGGTTCAGTCTGTTCGAATTCTTTCAGTTTTTCATGGAAGCCGCTGCTTTCATTGATGATCGCCACGCGTGCACTGCGGACGAACTCAATCACGCCATAGGGTTCCAGGGCTTCCAGTAATCCATTTGTTTCTTCACGGTGTCCTGTGGTCTCAAATACGGTATAGTCCTTACGGATCACTACAGCACGGGCGCCAAACTGCCGGAGCAGTCTCTCCACTTTTACTTTCTCCGCAATCTGATCGGTGGATACCTTATACAAAGCCAGTTCCTGCCATACGATCTCATCATTCTGGTTGAAGTATGCTTTTAGTACTTCCACCTGTTTTTCTATGTGACGGCAAAGCTTTTTTACTACTTCTTCCGTTTCATTGATAACGATCGTGAACCGGTGAATACCTTCAATTTCGGAAGGAGAAGTATTCATGCTGTCGATATTGATCTTCCTGCGGGAGAAGATGATTGCGATGCGATTGAGCAATCCGATTTGGTTTTCTGTATAAACCGTTATGGTGAATTCCTGTTTGAGCATGTTAAAAAATTAAAAAGTAAAAATTAAAAAGTAAAAATTAAAAAGTAAAAATCTTCTACTTTTTAACAACTATTATGATTCCGGTCGACCAATTCATTTTTGTCAGTACCAGGTCTTTTCTGGTATCGAGCTTTTTGATATAATCGTTAACCCTGTCTTCATGACCTTCCGGCCAATTGGATTGCGGCATCATGTCGTCGATGATATAAAATCCGCCCTGTTTCAACAGATTGATTGCTTCTTCGAAAAGATCATATTTCCCTGGCATCGCGTCTGCAAATACCAGATCGAATTTTTCTCCGGTGTAATTTTTCAGCCATTCATATCCGTCTGCCAGCACAAATTCAATTCTCGGATCAGCCAGCTGCTGTTTTGCAATACTGAGAAGCGCCGAATTATTTTCAATTGTAACGAGCTTAGATTCTTTATCCATTCCTTCAATTATCCATGATGTAGCCAACCCGCCACCCGTTCCGAGTTCCAATATCCTTCCGCTTTTTTTTGAAGCGACCAGCGTTTTCAATAGGCTGCCCGTATATAAATCGGAATTCATATTGAAAGCCAGCCTTCCGGTCGCTTCCTCGATCACCGGGTAGGGTGCAGGTATATTTAAAATTGCGTCTTCCATTTTTATTTTATTTTCGGTCTGGTACTTCAGTAACACACTTCCACACTTCCACACCTTCACACCTCCACACTTTCTTCAGCTCAGCCTTATTTCACTCACACTGCATCCCTGCGGCACCATGGGGAATACATTATTCTCTTTTCCTACCATGATTTCCAGCAGGTATGCTCCCGGATGATCCAGCATATCTTTCAAAGCTTTTTTCAGCACTTTCCGGTCGGTAACTTTTTGCCCTGGGATCCGGTACGCACCGGCGAGTTCAACAAAATCGGGACTCTGTATATCCACAAATGAATAACGTCGTTCATTAAACAATTCCTGCCATTGCCTTACCATGCCAAGAAACTGATTGTTGAGGACTATCATTTTAACATTCAATTCTGCTTGCATGATAGTACCCAGTTCCTGCAGCGTCATCTGGAAGCCGCCGTCTCCGGCGATCGCTATTACAGTTCTGTCCAACGCGCCAAATTTAGCCCCTATAGCGGCGGGAAGAGCAAAACCCATAGTGCCCAATCCTCCGGAGGTGATATTGCTCTTGGTCTGATTGTAGTGAGCATACCGGCAGGTAACCATTTGGTGCTGGCCTACATCGGTTACCAGGATCGCATTTCCACCTGTAAGTTCGTTAAGGCTGTCGATGACTTCTCCCATGGAAAGAACTTCAGTATCCGGATGCATTTCAGGATAAATGCATTTTTCATCTTCCTGTTTCTGGTAGTCCCGGAATTTCTGTAACCATTCCGGATGTGTTTTCTTTTCTATGAGACTTGTGAGCAAAGGCAGGGTTTCCTTACAGTCGCCCCAAACAGGCACTGTTGATTTTACATTCTTATCGATTTCCGCCGGATCAATATCCAGATGAACGACCTTGGCTTGTTTAGCATATTTGTCCAGTCTGCCCGTTACCCGGTCATCGAATCGCATGCCTACGGCAATCAGAACATCACATTCATTAGTGAGTACATTGGGTCCGTAGTTTCCATGCATGCCCAGCATGCCGACTGCCAGCGGATGATCAGTAGGAATTGCGCTCATACCGAGTATGGTCCAGGCGGCAGGGATGCCGGATTTCTCCAGAAATTTTTTGAATTCATTTTCTGCCCGCCCGAGAATAACACCCTGTCCAAAAATGACAAAGGGCTTTTTAGCTTCATTGATCAGCCTTGCTGCTTCTTCCACATATTTTTTTCGAACGATGGGTTTTGGCCGATAACTGCGAATATGTTCACAGGGTACGTATTCTTCGAAATCAAATTGCTGTATCTGTGCATTTTTGGTGATATCGATTAGAACAGGTCCCGGCCTGCCACTGGCAGCAATGTAGAAGGCTTTGGCGAGTACAGAAGGCAGTTCGGTTGCATCAGTGACCTGATAGTTCCATTTGGTTACCGGCGTAGTGATATTGATGACATCTGTTTCCTGGAAGGCATCTGTGCCCAGTAAATGTGCATAAACCTGGCCGGTGATACAGACCAAAGGTGTACTGTCGATCATGGCGTCAGCCAGGCCGGTAACGAGATTGGTTGCGCCGGGTCCGCTGGTTGCGAATACTATTCCGGTTTTACCGGAAGCGCGGGCATAACCCTGAGCGGCATGGATGGCGCCCTGCTCATGACGCACCAGAATATGTTTCATTTTCTGCTGATAGTCGTACAGCGCATCATAGATCGGCATGATGGCTCCGCCCGGGTATCCAAATATCGTATCTACTTTTTCTGAAAGAAATACCTCCAGCAGAGCCGCAGAACCGGATAGTTTCCGCGTCTTTTGTTTTGCCTTCGATGATTTGTCTTTTTTCACTTCGAGCGTTTCCATTGTTTATTTTTTATAAGATCAGTATTTTTATTCGTTAACCGTTGACCGTTTACTGTTGACCGTTAGCTGTTCTACTCTCAATAAAACTCATTTTCATTCCTCATTCCATTTTCACATTTCCACATATCCACAACTTCACATTTACCACATTGACTAGTCTTCATCCGTAACACAGCCCTGTGATGCGTCTTTTACTACCCGTGCATATTTAAACAAAACGCCCTTAGTTGCTTTCAGTGCGGGTTTTATCCATTTCTTCCTCCTTTCTGCAATGATAGCATCTGAAACCTTTAGGGTGATGCTGTTTTTAAGGGCATCGATTTCGATTATATCGTTGTCTTCGACCAGGGCAATCAATCCTCCTTCAAAAGCTTCCGGTGTTATATGGCCCACTACAAATCCATGTGTACCTCCGCTGAAACGGGCGTCTGTAATCAGTGCTACCGTTTTTCCAAGTCCTGCTCCGATGATGGCACCGGTTGGCTTCAACATTTCCGGCATACCTGGTGCGCCCTTCGGACCGATATTGCGGATCACCACCACATCACCCGCGTGCACCTTGCCCGACTGAATACCCCGGATCAGGTCATGCTCGCCATCAAATACGCGAGCCGTTCCTTCAAATCTTTCCCCTTCCTTGCCGCTGATTTTAGCCACACTGCCTCCTTCAGCAAGATTGCCATACAAAATTTGCAAATGACCCGTCGCTTTCAGCGGTTTGTTCAGCGGCATAATGATTTTCTGTTTTTCAAAATCAAGATCCGGTGCCGACGCCAGGTTTTCGGCGACACTCCTGCCAGTAACTGTCAGGCATTCGCCATGCAGTAAACCGTTCTTCCACAGATATTTCATTACTGCAGGCACGCCGCCGTACTGATGCAGATCTTCCATCAGGTACTTACCGCTGGGTTTGAAATCAGCTAAAACTGGAATCTTATTGCTGATCGTTTGAAAGTCATCCTGCGTGAGAGGGACATCTACTGCCCTGGCCATTGCAATCAGATGTAAGACGGCGTTCGTTGATCCGCCGAGTACCATGACAACCGTTATGGCATTTTCAAAAGCCTTGCGGGTCATAATATCCCGCGGCTTGATATCTCTCTCGAGTAATAGTTTAATAGCATCCCCTATAGCTGCACATTCCTTTTGTTTGTCTTCACTGAGGGCGGGGTTGGAAGAGGAATAAGGTAAACTCATGCCCAGAGCTTCAATTGCACTCGCCATGGTGTTGGCTGTATACATGCCACCGCAGGCGCCAGCGCCTGGACAACTATTACGTACAATGGCTTTGAAATCCGCCTCGCTCAGGTTGCCGGCGATTTTTTGTCCCAGGGCTTCAAAATTGGAAACGATATTCAGGTCCTGTCCATTATAATGACCGGGTGCAATGGTTCCACCATACAACATGATCCCGGGACGATTTAATCTGCCCATCGCCATGATAGAACCAGGCATATTTTTATCACAGCCCGGAATGGTCACGATCGCGTCATAATACTGGGCTCCGGCATTGGTCTCTATACTGTCTGCGATGATATCGCGGCTGACCAATGAATAACGCATGCCGTCTGTACCCATGCTGATGCCGTCACTAACACCAATGGTATGAAAAATGAGGCCCAGTAAATCTGTTTTATTGATGCTGGTTTTTACAGATTGAGCCAGGTCGTTCAGGTGCATATTGCAGGGATTTCCATCCCAGCCCATACTGGCGATTCCTACCTGGGCCTTTTTGAAATCGGCTTCAGTAAATCCAATGGCATAATACATAGCCTGTGCCCCGGGCTGACTTTCATCCTGAGTTAACGTCTTCGAATATTTGTTGAGTTCAAGCATGGTAATAAAAAAATAACCCGCCTTTCTGGAGGCGGGTCGTTATAAAGATTTTTAGTTTTTAACGCGATCAGACGCCTCCGGGGAAAGCCAGCACAATAATAATATTGACCACCACAAGGCGGGCGACCAGAACTTTATTATATATACTGCTTTGCAACATGAAGACGTGTTGAATGCGAATATACGAACCGCAAAGTATAAAACAAAGAACTAAATAATGGTCGACTTTCTCAGTGCAATATTTTCCTGGTTTAGCTCGGTGCCCGATATCTTACCAACCAGATAGTCACTGATGAGTTCGCCGATGGTCGTGGTGAAATAAAAATTCACCGGATCAATATCCTTGGTAACAAAACCATTGGTTAAGGTCCATTCTGCCGCTTCCCGAACCAGTCCGGCTTCCTTATACAATCCAAAATGATCCAGCATCATCGCGGCCGAAAGCACCGATCCCAGTGGATTGGCGATGTCTTTTCCAGCAGCCTGAGGATATGAACCATGGATTGGTTCAAAAAGGGCAGGGCCTTTTCCCACGGATGCTGACGGCAGCAAACCCAGGGAACCGCTGATCACGCTGGCTTCGTCAGAGAGAATATCACCGAACATATTCTCCGTCAGAATCACATCGAATTGTTTTGGGTTCACGATGATCTGCATGGCGGCGTTGTCTACGAAAAGAAAATCCAGCGTTACTGTCGGATAAGATTTGGCAATCTCCTGGACGACTTTGCGCCAGAGTCTGGAGGTTTCCAGTACATTGGCTTTGTCTACAAGGGTTAATTTTTTTCTGCGTAATGCGGCCTGTTTGAAAGCCAGGTGTGCGATGCGTTCGATCTCTTCCTTACTGTATGTGCATTCGTCCGAAGCGCTGGTCTGGTCTTCGCTGGTTTCCTTTTTTCCAAAGTAAATGCCACCTGTCAATTCACGATAGATGACGAAATCAACGCCCTCAATATTTTTTGTTTTTAGCGGCGACAGGTGATGCAGTGATGGATATGTATTGATGGGCCGGATATTGGCGAACAGTTGCAGGGACTTTCTCAGTTTTAATAAACCTTGTTCCGGCCGCACTTTAGCTGTTGGATCATTATCGTATTTCGGATGACCTATCGCACCAAACAGTATGGCATCACTTTCCAGGGCAAGTTCGATGGTTTCGTCGGGCAGCGGGTTGCCTGTTTTGTCAATCGCGACTGCACCCATCAGGCAATACCGGTAATGAAATTCATGATGAAAGCATTCAGCTATGGCATTAAGCACTTTAACAGCCTGGCGGGTTACTTCCGGACCAATGCCGTCGCCCTCAATTACAACAATGTTTTTTTTCATATCGCATTCTGATGGGTGATGGATTTATTTTCAAATGCAGTAATTTCTTCTTTCATACTCAGTAAGTAATCAATATCATCATAACCATTGATCAGGCAGGTCTTCTTATATGGACTGATTTCAAATTTTTCTTGTAGTTCTTTTTTATCATGTCCATAAAAACTGATTTCCTGGCTTTCGAGATCTACCGTTATGGATGTAGAGGGATACTGCTCCACTGCCGTAAAGATTTCATTCAGGAAATCATCTGATACGGTTACCGGGAGCAGGAAATTATTCAGTGCATTATTTTTAAAAATGTCTGCAAAAAAACTGCTGACAACTACATCAAAGCCATAATCTTTGATCGCCCAGGCCGCATGTTCCCTGGAAGAGCCGCAACCGAAATTTTTGGCGGCTATCAGGATCTTCCCGGTATATCGGGGATCATTCAAAGCAAAAGCCGTTCTGGGTTTTTGTTCATCATCATTTTCGTATCTCCAGTCCCGGAATAGATTTTTCCCGAACCCTTCCCGGTTGGTGGCTTTGAGAAATCGCGCCGGGATAATCTGATCGGTGTCCACGTTTTCGATATTCAAGGGAACGGCTGTGCTTGTTATTTTTTTAATAGCATTCATATTAAACAAATATGGGAGTATGGGAGTATGGGAGCATAGGAGTCTGCTGTGGAAATCCCGATGCCCCGTTAAACGCAAAACATCTTCCCGTATCTCCCTTTACATTTTTATATTATTAGATTTTATTAGATCGGTCAATTTTTTATTATTCATTTGTAATTACACTCCCATACTCCCATACTCCCATACTCAAATAAGCTCCCTCACATCTGTGACTCTCCCTGTAATAGCTGCCGCCGCTGCCGTTAACGGACTGGTCAGAAAGGTCCGCGCATTTGGCCCCTGCCTACCTTCAAAATTCCGGTTGCTGGTGGATATGCAATATTTTCCAGCAGGAATTTTGTCTTCATTCATTACCAAACACGCCGAACAGCCCGGCTGGCGGAGCAGAAATCCGGCATCAGCAAAAACTTTGTCTATGCCTTCCAGGTGTGCTTGTTGCTCTACCTGTTTGCTCCCGGGTACAATCCAAACCTGCACGTCCTTGGCTTTTTGTTTTCCTTTCACAAAGGAGGCCACCAGACGGAGATCTTCAATCCGGCTGTTTGTGCAGCTGCCGATAAAAACATAATCCACTTTTTTCCCCTTAATGCCCATACCTGGCTCGAGGCCCATATATTTCAGTGATTTTTCGAATGAGGGTTTTTCTTTATCATCCACATCCCGCAGGTTAGGAACATGACCGGATATGCCAATGCCCATACCCGGATTGGTTCCGTAAGTAATCATGGGCTCAATAGCCGATGCGTCGATATCCAGTTCCAGGTCGAATTCAGCGTCCGGATCTGAGTAAAGGGTTTTCCAATAGGCCATTGATTTATCCCAGTCTTTTCCCTGGGGTGCATATTTTCTTCCCTTCATATAATTGAATGTGGTTTCATCCGGAGCGATCATGCCGCAACGGGCGCCCATTTCAATGCTCATATTACAAATGGTCATACGAGCTTCCATCGACAGGGCACGTATAGCCGGACCAGCATATTCGACAGCATAACCCGTGGCGCCGCTGGCAGAAATTTTTGAAATAATATAGAGGATGATGTCTTTCGACAAAACACCGGGGTGCAGATCTCCGGAAACATTGATTCGCATCAGTTTGGGTTTGGTCTGCATCAGACATTGGGTAGCCATTACCATTTCCACTTCACTGGTTCCGATTCCAAAAGCAATGGTTCCAAAAGCACCGTGCGTAGAAGTATGGCTGTCGCCGCATACGATGGTCATGCCGGGTTGGGTGAATCCCATCTCCGGTCCGATCACATGGACAATACCCTGGTAGGGATGACCCAGACCGTATAATTCAATGCCGAATTTTTTACAATTTCTGTCCAGCGTTTCTACCTGTAATCTTGAAAGCGCCTCCTTGATGGGCAGGTGTTGGTTTTCTGTAGGCACATTGTGATCTGCTGTGGCTACAATTTGTCCGGGCCGGAATACCGGTAAACCCCTTTGTTCCAACCCACGGAATGCCTGTGGACTGGTTACTTCATGGATGAAGTGTTTGTCAATATATAAAACTGCCGGACCTTCATCAATGGTTTTCACCACATGGGTGTCCCAGATTTTTTCAAATAATGTTTTTGATTTCATAAAATTATTTAATGCGCCATCCGCCTGAATTCTCTTCTCCCATCAAATCGGTTGTAAAGATGTGAGCGGATGTTTTATTTTCTAAGCACCCACAGTTATTTTTGCGAGTTCGTGTAAATCTTCTTCACCCACTTCCTTTTTTGTATCGGCCAGTCGGAGAAATTCAGCATATAATGAATCAATTTCATTTCGTGTAAAATCATAACCCAGGATCCGAAACCGGTGAGCCAACGCACTCCGGCCACTCCGGGCAGTGAGAACAATCTTTGAGCCATCGGCTCCAACTTCATCCGGATTGATAATTTCATAGGTCTGTGCATCCTTAAGAAACCCATCCTGGTGTATGCCTGAAGAGTGGGAAAAAGCATTTGCTCCAACAATGGCCTTATTCGGCTGTACGTGCATGCGCATAGTATCCGACACCATACGGCTCACCGGATTAAGGGATTGGGTTTTAATACCTGTGACGAAACCCAGATCAGCATGTTGTTTTATAATCATGACCACCTCTTCAAGAGCTGTATTGCCTGCCCTTTCGCCGAGGCCATTTATTGTGCATTCGATCTGGCGGGCCCCGGCGATTATTCCTGCAATGGAATTGGCGGTGGCAAGACCCAGATCATTGTGACAATGGCAGGAAATTATTGCACGATCTATATTGGGAACGTGATTGACGAGATAAGCAATTTTTTCTCCATATTGGTGGGGTAGGCAGTAACCTGTTGTATCGGGAATGTTAACGACTGTTGCACCGGCTTTGATTACGGCTTCCACAACGCGCGCGAGATAGGCATTGTCGGTCCGGCCGGCATCTTCCGCATAGAACTCAACATCATCCACCAGGTTTTTAGCCCATATAACAGCCTGTACGGCCCGTTGTATAATATCTTCTCGGTTTGAATTGAATTTTGCTTTAATGTGCAAATCGGAGGTCCCGATACCGGTATGAATCCGGGGATGTTTGGCTTTTTTCAAGGCGAGACCGGCTGCTTCAATATCTGCTTTTACTGCCCGGCTTAACGCACAGACACTGGCGTGGCGTACTATTTTGGATATTTCTTCCACCGAATGAAAATCGCCGGGGCTAGAAACCGGAAAACCAGCTTCGATAATATCCACCCCCAGATTTTCCAGTTCCAGAGCCAGTTCCAGTTTCTCCTTCGTGTTCAGTTTGCAACCTGGAACCTGTTCCCCGTCACGCAGGGTGGTATCGAAAATGTAAATTTTATCGGATTTCATATCGTTTTGGGAAATGAGTTATTTCGAAGTTATTTTTGTTTGGTTCAGTGTACAAATCAAATTCCCGTTTGAATTACAGTTCGGAAATGGGGTAAAAACCGCTGAAACCCGCTCCAGTCCTTAATTTATACGACTCAAATTACGATGCCCAACCGCGCTTCTGATACCTTGTTTCAACTTGTTAAATCGCTGAAAAAGTCCGAAAAACGGAACTTTAAGCTGTATGTGAAGCGAAATACAGCTTCTGAGGACCTGAAAATCATCTATTTATTCGACGCGCTGGACAAAATGGATGTTTACGACGAAACGGAATTACTCAAGAAAAACAAAAAGCTGAGTAAGCAACAATTATCTAACGTCAAAGCTCATTTATACAAACAAATCCTGGCAAGTCTTCGCCTCATCCGAAGCGAACAGGATATTGTCATCCAGCTGCACGAACAGCTGGATTATGCAGAGATCCTGTACAACCAGGGTTTGTACCTGCAAAGCCTGAAAATACTGGACCGGATCAAAGAATATGCCCGCACTTACTATCAGTATTCCCTGATGCTGGAAACCTTGTTTTTTGAGCAGAAAATTGAAGCCCTGCACATCACCCGCAGCATGCAGGACCGGGCCGACAGGCTGGCTGCTGATATGCAGGCAGTAAACGATCAGCTTCAACTTGCAGGAAAACTTTCCGGATTATCATTGCAACTGTACAGCTGGTACATTCAGCACGGCGTCGCGCGTAATGAACAGGATGAAATAGCTGTTAAGGAATTCTTCGAATCCAGGCTGCCAGCTCATATGCCGGCGCAGAAAGGATTTTATGAAAATCTATTTCTTTATCAATGTTATAGCTGGTTTGCATTTATCGGACAGGATTTTCTCTCCTATTACCGGTTTACGCACCGTTGGGTTGAAATGTTTGACAAAGAACCTTCGATGATCCCTATCGAGACAGCCCATTATATCAAAGGAATGCATAATCTGCTGGGTGCGCACTTTGACCTGCTCAATTACCCAAAATTCCTGGAAACACTAAAACGGTTTGAACGGTTTTATTATTCTGAAGATGTCCAGCAAAATGACAATAACCGGATTCAGACTTTTGTTTACCTGCACATCGCGAAAATAAACCAGCATTTTATTGATGGTACTTTTTCAGACGGGATTGAACTGGTACCTTATATTGAAGAGAAACTAAAGGAACATGAAATTTATTTGGACAGACACCGGATCCTTATCTTTTACTACAAATTCGCAAGTCTGTACTTCGGCAGTGGGGATTATGAGAATACCATCAAGTACCTGAACAAGATTATCAATTGGAGAATGGACCTGCGCACAGACCTGCAGTGTTACGCGCGGCTCCTTCACCTGATAGCACACTATGAACTGGGAAACGACAGTCTGCTGGAATACCTGATCAAATCGGTATACCGTTTCATGGCAAAAATGCAGAATCTGAGCCGGGTAGAGGAAGAAATATTCCAGTTCCTGAGAAATTCATTTCAGATGGGTCCAAAAGAACTCAAACCGGAGTTCTCTCAATTGCTGGAAAGGTTAAAAAACTATGAAAAAAACCGATATGAGACAAGGGCGTTTGTATACCTGGATATTATTTCCTGGCTCGAAAGCAAGATCCGCGGTGTGCCCGTACAAAAGATTATCAGGGAAAAATTTCTCGAAAGGAATAAGGAAACTATCGTGCACGAATCCTGAATATTTGAATCAGTAAAATGCGTATAAATATGAGACAGACAACCGGAATGATTTTCGTTTTTTTATTCATCTCACTGTTCGGCAAAACACAGGAATTACATAGTCGTTGGGATGAACTTACGGCGAGTGAATGGCCCAAGGCACTGAACATGTCGGGAAGGACTTGCATACTGCCCATTGGCATTTTGGAAAAACATGGACCGCATGTACCCATTGGTTCCGATCTGATCCAGGTTCGGGAGTGGGCTGCACGAGCTACAAAAAAAGAATATGCGGTCGTTTTCCCCGATTATTTTTACGGTCAGATCAATGAAGCCAGGCACCAGTACGGAACATTTTCCCTGCCCGAACGGGTAGTATGGGATCTTCTGGAAGCTACCTGCGACGAGATTGGCAGAAACGGTTTTGACAAAATCGTTATCATTAACGGACATGGCGGTAATCCGGAACTGATCAGGTACTTTATTCAGACCAGACTGGAAAAAAAGCGCAATTATGCTGTGTATTTTTTTGAACCTCCGGCTGATTCTGCATACCGTGCAAAAATGGCCACTCTTCATAAATCAAATCAGGCTGGAGACCAGCATGCGGGTGAACGGGAAACTTCCTCGCTTCTCTATCTGAGGCCAGACCTGGTCAAAATGGACAGCGCCACCAATGAATCAGGAGCTAATCAGAAACGCCTGGATATTCCAAACGTGTATACAGCTATCTGGTGGTATGCCGATTTTCCTAATCATTATGCGGGCGAAGGCGCAAAAGCATCTGTCGAGCTCGGGCGTCTGGTAAATGAACATTATATTGAATCGCTCGTCACAGCTTTAAAAGCCATTAAGGCGGATACGAAAACGCTGGAATTACAAAATGAATTTTTCAACCGGGTGAAGGGTAATCCATAATAGAATTGCTGAACCCCTGTTTGTTTCCACAGGGGTTCAGTGCATTTACTCATGACGCTTTATTGAATTTTTCCACAACATTTATGGTTCCTTCACTATCCATTTTTATGGTTATCCAGCTCTTTTCATCTTCAAGTTTAATAAAATAGGAAATAGCTCCGGGAGTAGTCAGCTCAGATACACTATAGACCTTTTTCAGGGGATATTTTTTTCTGATTTCAGCCAGTAGATAGTATGGTAAATATTCCTCTTTGTAATAACGAACCGAACTGACAAAGCTGCCATCCTTATTAAAGATGATATTAATTTTCATCCCGTTCTCTACAAAGTACACGACATAGGTTTCAGGATATTCCATCCAGCTCACCTGTATGGCATTCGGATAAATCTCTTTAAAATTCTGGACGATCTTTTCATTGATGGCTACTGTCGGCTTTGCGGTTGAGCTATAACCGGCCGCGCTAAAGAAAAGTATTACAAGAAACTTTTTCATGGCTTAATTTTTTAATGAATAATTAATTGACACCATAAAAGTAAAAACAGATATGGACTACTTTGGCATCCGGTTTATATAAACAAGGTAGTCCGGTAGGCAACCGGTGACTACAACGATCCACCCGGCCGGGGAAACGACAGCTATTTTTTTGCTCTGATTGTTTTTACCAGCAGGTTGACTGCTTTTTCAGATTCCTTTTCATTCATCCAGGCAAAACCCATTCGGGTTGCATTCAGTGAAGTGGAAGTTGTGTCATGGATTAATCCATTGGATATAACAATACCCTGGGATAATAATTTTTCTTTCAATGGCGCCAGGGGTACGGACCGGTCGAATTTTGCCCATAGTGCAAGGCCACCATCCGGAATCCTGAAATTGATTACATCTGGTAGTTTCCCGATTAGTTGTGCGCAAAGAAAATCTCTTCTCCGATGATATTCCTGAAGAGCTTTTTTCATATGCCTCCGGATCTCACCAGATGCAAACATTTCAGCAAGTGCGAGTTCCATGATGGGGTCGCCCTGTGTATCCATGAGCTGCCTGATCCTGGCCAATTCCAGAATCAGGTTGGGTGGTGCTATGACGTAACCGGTACGGATTGCCGGTGCAATGGTTTTACTCAGGGTTCCAATATAAACGACCATGCCTTTAACATCTGCGCTGATCAGCGGAAGAATAGGACTGCTTGCATAATGGAAATCATAGTCATAATCATCCTCTATTATGATGAATCCATATTTTTCTGACAATTCCAGTAATTTAATTCTGCGGGAAGCAGTCAGTGTTACCGTTGTGGGATAATGGTGATGGGATGTAATGTAAATAGCACGTATTTTTTTCCTTTTGCATATTTTTTCAATGACGCTGACATCAATGCCGTGCTCATCCACGCGAACCCTCACCAGATTCATTCCGGCATGAGTAAAACAATGATCGGCGTAATAATAATTGGTATCACCGACAATGATATTTTCTTCTGCGTTGAATAAAACACTGGTGAGCAGGTACAAACCATGCTGACTTCCACGGGTTACCATTATATTTTCAAATCGGGTCTGCAATCCCCTGCTGCTGTTCAGATATTCCGAAAGGACCTCTCTGAATTTCTGAATACCCGTCGTTTCAACATAAGACATGTATTTCAGGTTCACCGTTCTTGACAGAATACTCTTGTATGCTTTACCCAACTCCTGAACAGGCATTAGCCGAACATCGGGTCCATCATGAAACCCGGTAATATTTCTCATGGGTAAGACCGGACTTCGGATATCGGTATTGATCCTTACGCGATAACCTGTTTCCTCTGGAAATTCATTCCGTTTTTCCGGTTTGGTATAAAATCTGCGTGGATTTATTTCCGGTAGTTCTTTGCTGGTAAATGTGCCCCTGGAAGGATGCATTTCGATCCATCCCTGCGCATCCAGTTCCTCATAGGCCCTGACCAGGGTCTTTCGGTGCACTTTCAGTAATTCCGACATCTGCCTGGTACCTGGTAATTTGATACCCGGCCCGATTCTGCCTTTTTTCATCTCCTGAATGATCGCATTGGCGATTTGCAGATAAACGGGGATATCCGAGTCTTTTTGTAAAACGACGATCGTGGGCCAGGGAAGCATAGTGGACTACTTGATTGAACAAATTTACGGGTTAGGATAGTCCAAAAAAAGTGATTTGACGTTCCCCTCACCGGGGTGAACATTCGGATGAGACCATTATGTATTTTTGTATTTTTGAAACGCTTCGGAAAGTCGTTCCCTGGCAGTCAAAATGCCTCAGAAACAGGATCTTAAATTCCATGACTGTAAAGGGTGATATCTTGGTAAATTAATTCAAACCACGTACCTTTGCCCTCCTTATGCTGGCATTTTCAGAATTAATCCTCTGTTAAATTATTGATTTTCAACCAAGTAGGTTGTGAAAAGGGGTGAAACCTCCTGGTCATGGACTGCTTGGTTATCGCATTTGTGGTAACTGTCTTTTAAAAACCTGATATTAAAAATATGGCTATTAAAAAAGAAAATCGTCCCAAAGCCACTTTCTCAAAAATTACCATCGGGCTTGCTTCTCCTGATTCCATACTGGAAAGATCTTACGGTGAGGTTTTAAAGCCTGAAACTATAAACTACAGAACCTACAAACCCGAAAGAGATGGTCTGTTCTGCGAACGCATTTTTGGCCCTGTAAAGGACTATGAATGTGCTTGTGGAAAATATAAAAGAATCCGGTACAAGGGTATTGTCTGCGACCGTTGTGGTGTTGAGGTTACAGAGAAGAAAGTGCGCCGGGAGCGCATGGGTCATATTAAACTGGTCGTTCCCGTAGTTCATATCTGGTATTTCAAGAGTCTTCCGAATAAAACCGGTTACCTCCTGGGTATGAGTTCAAAGAAACTGGAGAGCATTGTGTATTATGAAAGATATGTCGTTATCCAATCTGGTATACGTGCAGATAAAAACCAAAATCCCGGTGACCTGCTTACAGAAGAAGAATATCTGGAAATACTAGATACACTTCCGAAGGACAACCAGTACTTACCTGATGATGATCCTCAAAAGTTCATCGCCAAAATGGGAGCTGAAGCAGTGCATGATTTGTTGCAGCGCATCGACCTGGATCAATTAAGTTTTGACCTGCGTGCTGCAGCTGCAAATGAAACTTCACAACAGCGCAAGGCGGATGCGTTGAAGCGCCTGAGCGTTGTGGAAAGTTTCCGTGATGCCAATACAAGAATTACCAACCGTCCGGAATGGATGGTGATGCAATATATTCCTGTTATTCCTCCTGAACTTCGCCCGCTGGTTCCCCTGGACGGTGGCCGGTTCGCATCCTCAGACCTGAACGATCTGTACCGCCGTGTGATCATCCGCAACAATCGTCTGAAACGACTGCTGGAGATCAAAGCACCGGAGGTTATCCTGCGTAATGAAAAGAGAATGTTGCAGGAAGCCATCGATTCACTTTTCGACAACAGTCGTAAATCAAATGCTGTAAAAGCAGAAGGTGGAAGAGCGCTGAAATCCTTAAGTGATGTGCTGAAGGGAAAACAAGGTCGTTTCCGTCAGAACCTGTTGGGTAAACGTGTTGACTATTCCGGACGTTCCGTTATTGTGGTCGGTCCTGAATTGAAGTTGCATGAGTGTGGTTTACCTAAAGACATGGCAGCGGAATTATTCAAACCGTTTATAATCCGTAAACTCATCGAGAGGGGCATCGTAAAGACAGTAAAATCAGCCCGCAAGCTGGTTGACCGCAAAGAAGCCATCGTTTGGGACATACTTGAAAATATTCTCAAAGGGCATCCTGTGATGCTCAATCGTGCTCCAACCCTTCACCGGTTATCCATTCAGGCATTTCAGCCTAAACTGATTGAAGGAAAAGCGATCCAGCTCCATCCGCTTGTGTGTACGGCATTCAACGCTGACTTTGACGGAGACCAGATGGCGGTGCACGTACCCCTGAGCAGCGCCGCAGTATTGGAGGCTCAGTTGCTGATGCTGTCCAGCCACAATATCCTAAATCCCCAGAATGGTACACCCATCACCCTTCCTTCACAGGACATGGTTTTAGGATTGTATTATATAACTAAAGGAAAGAAATCAACTGCAACGGATAAGGTAAAGGGCGAAGGAAAAGCGTTTTACAGTCCGGAGGAAGTGATTATTGCCTATAATGAAAACCAGCTTGATCTGCATGCGTACATCAAGGTGAAAGTAAATGTTAGAAACGAGAATGACATACTCGAGAAGAAACTGCTCGAAACAACTGTCGGCCGCGTTTTATTCAATCAGTTCACACCTGCCGAAGTTGGTTTTGTAAACCAATTGCTCACCAAGAAATCTTTACGCGAGATCATCGGGAACATCATTAAATGGACTAATGTGCCAAAAACGGCGAAGTTCCTGGATGATATTAAGACACTCGGTTTCAGAATGGCTTTCCGAGGAGGATTATCATTCAGCATTAATGACCTCATCATACCGGACACCAAAGAAGAACTGTTGGTGAACGCGAAAGTTGAGGTGGATGAAGTGTGGGATAACTATAATACAGGTCTGATTACAAATAATGAAAGATATAATCAGATCGTCGATATCTGGTCGAGAGTAGATACACGCATCACGGAAACGCTGATACGTGAACTCGCATCCGATAAACAGGGTTTCAACTCTGTATACATGATGCTGGACTCCGGTGCACGTGGTTCCAAACAGCAGATCAAACAGCTGGCTGGTATACGCGGTCTGATGGCCAAACCCAGAAAGTCTGGTTCTACCGGAAGTGAAATCATTGAGAATCCGATCCTCTCAAATTTCAAAGGCGGTTTGAATGTATTGGATTATTTCATCTCCACCCATGGTGCACGTAAAGGACTTGCAGATACTGCGTTGAAAACAGCTGATGCCGGTTACCTGACCCGTCGTCTGGTAGACGTTGCCCAGGACGTGGTAATTAAAGAAGAGGACTGTGGTACATTAAGAGGCATTGCCACCACAGCGTTGAAAGATAATGAAGACATCGTAGAACCATTATACGACCGTATTCTGGGTCGCGTGTCTCTGCATGATGTGTATGATCCGCAATCGGATCAGATTATAGCCACAGGTGGTATTGAGATCACGGAAGAAGTTGCGAAAAAAATAGAAGAAGCCGGCATTGAAACGGTAGAAATCCGCTCTGTGCTGACCTGTGAAAGTAAGCGTGGTGTATGTGTAAAATGTTATGGAAAGAATCTGGCTACCGGGTATACGGCGCAGAAGGGTGATGCTGTCGGTATCATTGCTGCACAATCCATTGGTGAACCGGGAACACAGCTAACATTGCGCACCTTCCACGTGGGTGGTGTTGCGGGTTCTGCTTCCGTGGAATCATCTCTGCTTGCTAAATTCGACGGCACCATCCAGTTCGACGGATTGAGAACTGTACTGGCTGAAAATAATGAAGGCGCGAAAGTTCCCATAGTTATCGGACGTACGGGTGAAGTCAGGATCATGGACGTGAAGAACGACCGCCTGATGATAACCAACAACGTTCCTT
>JBGPBW010000061.1:0-20945 GCA_041481385.1 Puia sp. | reverse complement strand
GTTTAATATCGGCGGCAACAATGAAATTTTTTACACCCGGCAAATTGGGATAGAAAATTTCAGGCAGGTTTCTATCATTGCCGGTGCCCGCTTATTTGGGAAGATCAGATCAAATAATATCGGCATATTAAATATTCAAACGGCAGCCACAGACACTACGCTAACCACCAACAACACTGTGATCAGGTATAAGAAAGACATCGGCGTGCAGTCTTATATCGGAGGGATCCTGACATCCAAAATTAATGGCAATATCAGTAATCAGGTTGCGGGACTTGACGGAGCTTATTCAACATCCAAATTTTTAAAAAACAAAAATCTGGTTATTGGCGCCTTGGTATCTAAAAGTTTCGATAAAAATCAAGGTGCCATGGGGACCTATGCCTGGAGGGTTTATGTAGACTATCCAAATGACCTGATTGATCATTTTATTGGTGTCGGAAGCATTCAGCAAAACTATAATCCGGATCTGGGTTTTTTGGAAAGAAGCAATTTTGACAACCTGACCTGGCATTTTTATTTTTCTCCGCGCTGGCTTACCCACTGGGGTTTTAGACGATTAATCTTTGAACCCTGGGCGCTGAGTCTGTATAAGACGCAAACGACCCATGAGTTGGAATCCTTTTACAATGAATCCAAATTATTTGGATTTATTACCAAGAGTGGCGAACAATTCGTATACGGACTTCAGCAGGAGTACGAAAGACTGGATCAGCCTTTTGTGTTCTCATCCAATCTGACCATTCCGGATGGCAAATACTGGATGTACAGACAGGAAATTCAGGCAGCCACATTTCAAGGAAGGCGAATCTGGGTTAGCGGACTATATGTTTGGGGAGGTTATTATTCCGGTACAATTAAAAGCTTCACAGGGTCATTGGGAATTAACGCAGGTGTTCATTTCAATTTCAGGACCGATTATAACTACAATGATATTAAGACCGTTTGGGGTAATGAAACGACAAATGAACTTGCCGAATATGCCGATTTTGCACTGAATCCCCGGCTTGACTTATCAGTGTTTGTTCAATGGAATTCACTGGAAGAATTAGTATTTGGCAACTGGCGACTTCATTGGATTCCAAAAATTGGGTCAGATGTTTACATCGTTTATGACAGGGGATACAATAATTTACAACCCTTTAAATTTAACCAGCCTGACTACACTTCGGGAGTGGCCAAGCTGGTCTGGAGATTTACTTTTTAGCCCGGCATGAAATGAACTAAATTTATCTCTTTTTTAAAAACAGCTATATATTTACCATGCAAAAACTCCTCCGAAATATCCTGGTGCTCACACTAATCCTGGGCTTCAGTAACCCACCTGTCCGCCATGATATCACCATAAAATTAACGGTTCACGGGACTGACGATAAACTGACAAGTAAAATACTCAACGATTTAAGAATTGATCTGGGAAACAAATCTAATATTGTCGTAGTCAGTGATACGACCGACTCTTCTACCTTTTCCATAACCGTCCAGTATGCCACCCTGAAGTCGGGGGACAAATTAGTCGGGTTTTTCATGAATTCTCTTCTTACGAGAAGAATAAGGACTTCAAAAAATGAGACCGCCTATATACTGCTCAAGAGCTCCGTTTCTTCAACATCCAATTCATCCGATATCGACAAGATTTGTTCGAATTTTATCGACCAGTTCGATGTGCAATATTTTGAAAAGGAAAGACGAAAACCTGACTTATAACGTGTCTGGTCACCTGTTATTTCTTTTTTTCTGTGTATTTGGCGTTACAAGCAAAATGTAAATAAGTACAGTCATCGCCACTATCGCAGCACTCCAAAATGCATAGGCAGCACCAAACTGATACCAAACCCAACCAGTAATAAAACTGGCAAACATGGTGCAGATGCTCTGAAATCCAGTATAAGTGCCAATGGCTGTTGCTGTATCCGCAGAATCCGTTATATTACTTATCCACGCTTTGGAAATTCCCTCCGTCGCCGCTGCATATAAGCCGTACAGAAAAAAAAGAAACAAATAATAATATAGATTTCCTCTAAAGGCCATTCCACCATATACTGTTGCAAAAAGAAATAATCCCAGAACAAATATCTTTTTCAATCCGATTTTATCAGCCAGGATACCCAAAGGGAATGCGGAAAGTGCATAGACTATGTTATAAAAAATATATGCTCCAATTGTTGCAGTGTCCTTCAAACCAGACTGTTTTATTTTTAACAGGAGAAAAACATCAGAACTGTTAAATAAGGTAAACAGCAATAAACCAGCTACCAGCTTTCGATAAATTAAAGGACTTTGTTTCCAGTAGTTAAGAAAAGAAAAGAAGGATACAGCCTTTTCACGTTCTGCAGGTATTGCTTTTTTGTCTTTAAGCAGGAAGGATAATAAAACGGCGAGGACGCCTGGAACAAAAGCAATAAGGAAAAGAATTCGATATTGCCGGGGATAGTAATATAAATATACTAACGCGAATGCTGGTCCTAATACGGCCCCAAGCGTATCCATTGAACGATGGAATCCAAACACCCTTCCTTTCGTTTCAGGTGTCGCTTCATCAGATAACAAGGCGTCTCTGGCCCCGGTTCTAATTCCTTTACCAATCCTGTCAAGCGATCTGGTTATAAATATCCATATTGGATATATAAAGGCTGCCATCATGGGCTTCGACAGAGCGCTCAAGGCATAGCCCAACCTGATAAATGGTGTCCGACTGCCTTTTACATCCGATAGTTTTCCAAAATAACCCTTGCTTAAACCAGCAGTAGCTTCAGCGATCCCTTCAAGTATTCCAATCAACAATACAGAAAAGCCAATGCTTTTGAGGTAAAGGGGCATTATAGGATAAAGCATCTCGCTCGCGATATCAGTCATCAGACTAATAAAAGATAATGTCCAGACTGTCCGGGATAAATACTTCAAATACTATAAATTTAAAATAAAATGTACTGACCGCCATGGTGTTTACGATCTCAGGCACCATTTTATTATTTCATATTTCTGGTCATTTCGGCATGAAATATTTCCACTAAAGAATAACTGCTATAGTCTATTAAAGTATAACCAGTTGTAGGGAAGTCCATTGATGTCCGACGGATATCTTCAGTGCGTAACACCTTAATTGTTTTACCAAGAGAGTCACTGGTTTGAATCTCTGTCACCAGCGTACCCGCGCTGACAACGGCCTGTAGCAATGGATTCGCCTGCAGTTTACTGCTTATCATGGGTACCCATTTGCCTGCTCCGGCACCCAGTATATAATCGATGAGTACAGGAAAATCAACTTTCGCACACCATACGGTCGATGAGCGCCCGGAACTATCCGTGACCGAATATTCCTCCGCGGTATAACTGCTTATGGTTTTCGTTTTTCCTGTTTTTATCGACCTGGGCTCTTTCCCATCTGTTCTGTGACGCATCATCGCCATGACACTGTCCATTTTGATCCATTTTGTCAGGCCAGAAATATCGGACACCAGTTTACGAATACTGATTACCGTGGCCGTTTTATCCCGATCACTAAAAAAAATGATATTCCCGGTCCGGGTTACGATTACCCAGCCCTTATGTTTCGTCATTGTACCCTGCATCCTCAGGCCGACATATTCGCCACTGTTCGCAAAATAGGAAAACACTCGGGAGCTGTCTGCTGCATTCTTTTTATTAGAAAATACCTGTTCTACTTCCCGGTCAAAATGATAATGATCAGGTAACACATATGCATTTTGGGTTTGCGCGAAAGAAGGGCTGGCGACCAGACCGCAAGCCAGAATGATGCATCCAAACAAAGTTTTCTTTTTCATAATGAAGATTATATTGGTAAGTATACATTATTCCTGCGAATTTTGGGCCGCTTCCTTGTTTAACTCTAAATAACTATTATGATTGCAAGAATTTGGAACGGCAAAACCGATATAGGACATTTTGAAACTTATTCCACATTTTTAGAACATGTCGCCATACCGGATTACGAAAAAACGCCTGGCTTCAGGGGGTTGGTATTTCTTCGAAATCATGATAATCATCACGCCTGGTTTAAATTAATTACCTATTGGGATAACATACAATCGATTAAAGGATTTGCTGGGTCTGATTACAAAAAGGCAAAATATTATCCGGAGGACAAGAACTTTTTGTTGCATTTTGAAGAAGAGACTGAGCATTACGAAGTTTTTTCAAAATCGGGGAAATAAAAGCGGGCGCCGTTTCAAGATCCGCGTTTTCAAAATAAAATCATCTGTTTTTCCAGGTCAACGCTTATACCAGGTTTACATTCCTGTTAAGTTCTAAAGCCCGGCACTTAAATAGCTATGAGATCTAAAATGTAAATTATGACAACAAGAAAAATCATTGTCATATTAAGTCTTGTTTTCTGCCTGACGGGATTTTTCAGACTTGCATGGCGCGAAGCCCGGGCAACTGTCCCAAGCGGAAAGATACAGTTGATGGTTATCGCAGAAACCGTCCCGGTCACGCACGGAAGCGAAGCCAGTGGTTGATCAAATATCTTTGAATTTTTTTTAGTAAAAACTGCAAATTAGGTCGAAGCGCAACCGCTATGGCTATGTTCAAGTGAAAGCATGGGTTTGTTCACTCTATGTTCACTCTTTGTTCACCCATTATTCGCTGCCTCGTATAGAACTAACGAACAGAGAACGAATAACTTACGAATTGCTGCCATGCAAATAGTCCCGGACGCTACGATTCAGATTCTAGTCCTCTTTTTTCATGGTATGAAATGTATGAGATGATGAGAATATCGAATACCGCCAGGGAAAAAACTCATTCCGGTAAAGCCGCCAACGGCTGGGGCTCAACGGATCATGAAGACGAAATCATCCTGAAGGCCCAGAATTTTATCGAGCAGCATTATCTTGATAAACTCACTGTTGTACAGGTTGCAGATCATTTCTTCGTCACCCGCAGGAACTTTGAGCGAAGATTTAAAAAGCGACCCGGAATACCATCGCTGAATATATACAGCGTGTGAAGATTGAAGCTACAAAAAAACAACTGGAGATCGGCAGAAAGTCCATCAGCGAAATCATGTATGAAGTCGGGTATACAGATATGCAGGCGTTCAGGGAACTGTTCAAACGCATGACGGGCATAACATCCAATGAATACCGGAACAAATACAATACGGCAATAACTAAATAATTATTCCTCTAAATTGACAAAAAGCATATGCGTATATTGATGATGTGAAATACTCGACCTTTGTCGTCGAAAAGATGAAGGGAAAAACAACTTCTTAATAACAAGATACTATGCAAAAGAAAAAGGTTTGGCTCATTACAGGCGCCGGCCGTGGAATGTGTGTCGACATTGCGAAAGCCGCATTGGCAGCAGGCCACCAGGTTGTTGCTACCGGACGCAATACAGAAAGGATTACGCAGGCCCTTGGCAAATCCGCGGATCTGCTGGTTGTGAAGCTTGATATTACCAAGCCTGCTGATGCAGCGTCGGCCGTTGGAGCTGCAGTTCATGATTTTGGCCGAATTGATGTGCTGGTTAATAATGCAGCAAACTTTTATGCAGGCTACTTTGAAGAATTATCGACAGAACAGATGGAACAACAATTGTCGACCAGCCTGATAGGTCCGATGAATGTAACCCGCGCCGTTCTGCCAATCATGCGCAAACAGCGTTCAGGCCTGATCATTTCGATCTCGTCAAGCGCGGGACTCATGGGATTTGAGTTTGGAACCGCTTACGCTGCTTCGAAATTTGGCCTGGAAGGGTGGATGCAGTCGCTGCAGGCTGAAGTGGAACCATTTGGCATTAACACCATCATTGTCAACCCTGGATTTTTCCGAACAGAACTGCTGACAGAAGAATCAACCAATTTCGCAACGAATACCATCGATGATTACAAAGAACGCAGAGCGCAACAAATGCAATTTTGGAAAGGTTATAACGGTCAGCAGTCCGGAGATCCGGCCAGGCTCGCTCAGGCATTGATTACCATTTCGAACCAAGAAAAACCGCCGCGTCGTTTTGTTGCAGGTGCCGACGCAATTGAGACCGCAGAGAAAGTAGTCGCAACACTGCAGCAGGAAATCAATGCTTATCGTGAATTGTCGAATTCACTTGCCTATTGATCAGTTCTTCTTATGGTGGCCTTTTTTTGTATTAGGGGGTCACTTAATATTTCATTTCATAATATTTATCCGGCGCAGCACATAAATAATGCTGAATGAAATGATGACTAACAAGAAAAAAGTCTGTTGAAAATTCATGGATCTGCGATTAACTTCTCAGGAGAATATTTAATTATTGAACTCTTTTAAACGGGCCGCCATAAATTTATATGGGTCAATACATAAATAGCCGTCCTTCGCTGACGGGCATTCACCGATATCTATCTCCATAATTGAATTGTAGTCCCGGATTCCCCATATAAACATCTGTCTGCCCGAAGAACTCATATTACAGATCTCCGGAAGCACTTCTTTCAGCAAACCATTCCAACAGGCTTCTTCAATTTTTTCAACGTCCATACATAACCCCGAAGGTTCAGTAATGCATTTATCAGAATAGATCATCGACAAGAAGTGTGACCTAAAAGAGAGTAGAATCTCCTGTTGAACTGTTTTATTTTTCATAATGCTGCTTTATACCTCAAATGTATAGTCCGCATAAAGCGAAGCGAAATTGGTTTATAGGCCTCCCCTCTTGTCTTGTGCGAAAGCTGCTAAAGAAGCTGACAGATGCCGGATGGCATACCAGAGATTGCAAAAAAACCGCCCTCCTTCATCAGAAATGGCATTTTTTACCAATCTAAAAGTCCAGCCAGTCAATTTTTAATAAACAAAGTTTCGTCAGAAAGCACATGCCTCGTGCAAATCTTAAAAACAAGTGGAAGTGCAAGACTGGAGTAATGACGAGACCCGGCTGCTTAACTGAATATATTACATTGACTTAAATGGCTGACCGCTGGACGATGCGGAAAGATTCTGCCATCAAAAAGGGATTATTTTCAAAAAAGGCAACCGGGCTTTCCGTGGAAAATTGCTTGAATTCTTTTATCAGGTGCATATCATCATAATACCCGCAATCGTATGCAATATCGATCCAGCTTTTTTCCGGACAGGCTACTTTTGTTTGTACCGCCGCGCTGAAACGAAGTAAACGACAGAATAATTTCGGTGACGTGCCCACCTGCTCCGAAAATCTCCGCTCAAAATTTCGCAGGCTCATATTGGCCTGCACGGCATATTGCGTTATATTCGGTAAGCTGTTTGACAATAAATGCTCAGATATCCGGGTAATTCCGTCATTATAATAAACACCTCTTCGTTTTTTCAGAAAACCAAATAAAAATTCGTCGGCAAATCCAATTTTTTCCTGAATATTCGCCGCATTGATCAATTGTGAATAAAATTTGTCAACTACACTCCCGATCACGCTATCAGCTGAAAATGCATTATCACAGATTTCTGTTGCAGGAATATCGAAAAGTCTGGTAAATCCATTGGGTTTAAATTCGATCAAAAAAGTGTTATAACTCCCTTCGAAGGTCATTTCTCCTATACATTGAGTTAATAAACCATATAAAGTAATCTTGTTGCTGTATCCATCCAGGTTGTTGGCGTGCGAATTCGGCCTTTGTATGGGCTTGTCACCCAGGTAAAAACAGAGACTGGTATCATGATGAGCAACCCAGGGCAGCGTCATGCCTTTAATGGGCATGTCAGATTTACAATGAGAATAGTTAAAAATATACTCATGTAAAGCAGGATGGGGAGGTATAATCGAAGTGGTAAGCATAGCCCAACGGTTCTGATGTAAGTTATCGGTATTTAAAGTTCGTCTATTTCATGATAGATTGCATCCGGGAAGTCCAAATTAATGACCTGGAACTACCCCTTTACCATTTCCTGTAGTATCTGAATTTGGCCTTCTCTGTCTACTTCTAAAATCTTTATTTCTGATTTGTCTTCCAGGTAAACCACGTATTGAGTGCCTACTTTCATTTGAATTTCCTCAACCAATGTAATGTTAAAATCAAAATAAATGGATTTGACCTGGGCCCTGATATCCCGGGAAAGTTTGTCTTCACCATAAAAAATCAGCGAATACATCCAATTTCCTTTTTTATCATAAAAGACCCTGTTCCCATAACCGTCCTTTAAAAAATAAGTTACGAACCCAACTTTTGAATCATAAAACCACTTGGCATTGTCAACATTTTTAAACCTGTCCTGAAAATCCTTTTGTGCTTTTAAGTTTTTATTTTTTTCCTCGGGAACATACATGCCAGTCATGACATTGTTTTCCCTGGCAGCCAGATGTCTGATATTTGATTTAAAGTTTTTTGTATTCAAAAATGCATCTGGCCTTTCAGAATACTGTGAATAAACATCATTATTGAGCACTGCAATAGAAGTGAATCCAGTACATAATGCAAATAGAAACTTTTTCATTTGTGCAATTTTTAATTGATTTTGATATTAGAACCCGGTTAATTACCTCCTGTCGTCACAACATTTAGGAGATCATGACAGGAATTTCTGAAAGCAAAAATATTAAGGCTTAATTGAGCGAGAGTAGTAAGGAACCGCCAAAGATTCCAGGCGTATAATATTCAGGATTTACTCTTATGCAATGCGAAGTAGGAAGGGCGTACCGAACTCATAATGTTTTTGAAAATGATATGCGTTCCAGTTCTTCCCTGATCCAGGGAATCGCATAGTCCAGTTCCTCCTTTGAAGTGAACCTGCCCAGGCTAAAACGAATGGAACGATGGGCATCTTCTTCCGAAAGCCCCATGGCCGTTAGTACATGGCTCGGTTCGGGAGAAGCCGAACTGCAGGCTGACCCGGAGGATACCGCTAAATATTTACTCAGACGCGACATCAGGATGCTGGCCGGGCAGTTCATAAATTTAAGATTGGTCACCTGCGGCATTCGATTGAACACCGGACCATTTCTTTCGCATCCTTCTATTTGAAGCAGGGAATTTTCCAGATAGTCGCGCAACACTGAAATCGAATTGGATTCTTCGGGTTGATATTCGGCAGCGAGTTCACAGGCTTTACCCAGACCAACAATCGCCGGGACGTTCAGGGTTCCGCTTCGCATACCTCTTTCGTGGTTACCTCCGTTCATCTGTGCGGTGAGGCTCACCCGTGGATTTTTTCGACGCACGTATAGAGCACCTATACCTTTAGGCCCATACAATTTATGAGCACTCAGCGCCATCAGGTCAATCCCGTCATTGACAACATGTACCGGAATCTTACCCACAGCCTGGGTGGCATCGGTGAAAAATAAGATTCCGTTTTTCTTTGCGATCGCTGCAATTTCCCGGATGGGTTGAATGGTGCCTGTTTCATTGTTCGCATACATAACGGCGATCAGGATGGTGCGGGGTGTGATCGCCGCTTCCAATTCTTCCAGGTTGATAAAGCCTTCTTTATTTACTGAAAGCCAGCTGATGGCTCCGCCTTTTTTTTCCAATTCAAGACAGGTATCCAGAACAGCTTTATGTTCGGTTTGAACTGTAATGATGTGATTTCCCTTAGCGGCATACATCTCAAATGAGCCTTTGATGGCCAGGTTATCAGACTCGGTAGCCCCGGAAGTAAAGATAATTTCCTGGGGATGGGCCCCGATCAAAGAAGCAACCTGTTCGCGGGCTATTTTCACAGCTTCCGCAGCTTCCCAGCCATATTGATGACTGTTGCTTGCAGCATTTCCAAATTTTTCAGTGAACCAGGGTAGCATCGCTTCGAGTACAAGCGGATCGCAGGGCGTAGTCGCGTTATTGTCCAGGTAAATGGGAAGCCTCATAGAACCGGTGAAGATTTGACTACAAAATTAGGTAGGATTTCACCCACGGCCCATTTTTTGAATATAGTAAAACGGATAGCCGGAAAAACTCAGATGATATATGGATCATCGTTGGGTTGAACGGGATTCCTGCTGTGTATCAAGCATCTAAAGAAAAAAACAACCTGAAAATCGACATTCAAGGCAGTTAGATATGTATAGATTTAAATCAACAACCGCCCTAATATTTAATTTAACATAGCATAAATAATCAGTTATGAAATTAGCATCAATCGCTTTATCCGTACTTTCCCTGCTGGTTTTCTTTTCTTGCGTCAGTAATAAAAAATTCGAGCAGGCACAAACCTCGGCCCGTTTGACGCGCGATTCACTGATGGGCATCAATTCAAATTTGCAGTCGTCTTTAAATGTCTGTAAAGATTCAGGAATAGCTAAAGATAAACGACTGGCGGACCTGCAATATCAAAATGCTTTTCTTAAGGAAAATAATACACAGGCCTTAGCCCAGTTACAGAATCTTTCAGTGATTACCAGCGCACAGGCTGAAAGCATAAAAAAATCAATGGAGAATATTGGTGTGAAGGATATGTATATTATGGATCTTCAACGGCAAATGGCGAAAAAAGATTCGCTGAACATGGCGCTGGTCATGAATTTGAAAGGCGCCATCGGCAACATGTCGGACGAAGACATTAACATCAAGGTGGATAAAGGCGTTGTATTTATCGATATTTCGGATAAACTGCTGTTCAAGAGCGGAAGTTATGAGATCACAACGCGGGCGAAGGAAGTACTGGGCAAAGTGGCCGTGGTGCTAAAAAACCAGCCGGATCTTGAATTCATGGTAGAAGGTCATACCGACAGTATTCCCTATAAAAGACCTCCCCTTCTCGACAATTGGGATCTGAGTGTAAAGCGGGCAACCGCTGTCGTTCGGGTCCTTCAGGTTCAATATGGATTATCGCCCTATCATATCACAGCAGCAGGTCGCGCCGAATATCAACCTGTGTCCACCAATGCTACTGATGAAGGCCGTGCTCTAAATCGCCGCACGCGGATCGTCATTTTACCACAACTGGATCAGTTCTTTAAATTGCTCGAAACAAAATAAAAAGTCATCAGGCTGCTGCTATTTTTTCTAAAATGCCCATTAATTTCTTTTCAGTAAAGGGCTTCAATAAACATTCTTCGTGTTGATTCTTAAATAGGGATTTGATTTGCGGTTCTGATTGATTATATGAAAAGAAGAGTACAGGAATTTGACTCACTTTTTCATCCTTGCCGGCCAGGTCAACAAACAAATTTCCCTTTGTTTTCGGCGTCATCAGATCGCAAATGATGATATCTGGATTTTCCTTCAAGGCCACTGCATATCCGCTTCTGCCATCACTTGCGGTAATGGCCTTGAACTGATTCAATTCCAGCAATTCAACCAGGTTCTCCCGGAGGAATGCATTTTCTTCAATAATGAGTATATTTTTCACTTTGATAAAGATATCCGGAAGTTTCGGGTCATAAACTGACCTCCGTCATTGTGGGGAATGACTTTAAACAGGAAATCATAAATCCTTCATATTATCACCAGACTGACGATCGATCAGTTTTGCATAGGGATCAATACCCACCCGCACTGGTTTTCCTTTAACAATAATATGCAGGATATGCTGGCCCGCAGTGAAACGGTATTTTGACAGATATAAAGGATTTGTCTGCGACCTTCCTGCTTTGTTCTTTGTATCTGCCGCAAATATGCCGATATCCATAAAGTCGTTCATTGATTTTGCAACAACATCATTTCCCTTATCATCAATCCACACTTTTCCTACATCCACTTTAATCGTAACGCTGTATTCATCTTTATTTTGTGTGGGTTCAACCTTCGCTTCCACTACCTTATTATCATACAAAGTGATCTTCTGCCAGGAATCCGTTAAATAATATTGCAAAGAATCCGGAACATGTTTCTGAAGATATCCGTAGAGATTATTTGCACCGGCAAATGGCGGATCAGTTTTAAATGCATAAGCATTTCTGAAATCCCTCAACGCAGCGTTCATGCTATCTTCACCAATCAGGTCCCTAAGCCCATATAGCACCAGGCCGGCTTTACCACCCCATTCAAACCATTCATTGGCCTTGATCAGGGGATGCTCTTTATGTTCCAGCCGGGGTCTGACGATTAAATAAACCCAGATCTGATCCTGCAATATTCCCCTCATATTGTTCTTCCCATATTTTTTTTCAGCCATCACCAGCGCATCATAAGTTGATATTCCTTCCGGAATTACCAATGATCCGACCGTATTATTGGGAGCTACCTGAAAACGCCACCATTGCTGGGCAAGCTGACGTGTGGTGTGAAAATACAAATAGTCGAATTGGTTGGGATCCGTGAAATCAGCATTCCATGAGTTAGGTTCCTTCAGGGTTGCCAGCGTTGTCATAGAAGCTTCCCATGGTCCATAAAGAGAGGTTTCGATTAAACCAATATTATCCGATGGATAGGAGCCATAGGCAGCACTATAATAAGGCAGACCATCTTTATATGCCTGCATAAACCGGTTTAGATCGGCATGCTGTTCCGGATCATAAAAAATGTTGATGTTAACCATATGATCCAATAACACACTGTCTTTTTTAACTGCGTATCGCGCCGAAATAATTCCTGTGGGATTATAGAGACCCGGCTGATTCCTTGTGTAGTGAAAATAATTGCGACCGTCTTTCTTCCATTGCTCCTGAAGATCGCCCGTGCTAATGGCCGTCTGATCGGACGAAGTACTGATGGTGACGTCAAATTTCATAAGATCTGCGGCTCTTCCGGCTTTTAACGTGTTCGTGCCGACGGGATCGTTTTGAGCTATTTCTTCATTCTCTTTTGGCGGCAGACCATTTTTCTTCCGGAGATAAGGGCTATAGATTTCATCATCATCATCATATCCAAGTCCCGGTAAACCACCGCCACCTATAAATGTTCCGTTGCGAAGAATGTTTTGGGAGAATAGCCCATTATTGAATCCATTTTGATAAAATGATGTGTTTACTTCGAGTGTAAGAGAATCACCAACAGCGAGTGGTTTCAGAAGTTTGTATAACCTGAAGTCAGCCGTATCCATTTTTGGCCTGAATATATTGAACATACCACGCGGGTACAACAAAGGATTGGTATATGGAACCGGTATACCGGCATTTTTAATGGAATAATCAGTGACTCCATCGGCATCGAGTAACATCTCTTCAATGGGTAGTTTCGTTTTATTCTTCAGCGTTACAAATGCCTTAATGAATGCTTGTTGTTTCTCAGGATAGAGATCAACATACATTTTGATGCCGGTAACCTTCGGCAAAGGCAGTTTATCATAACGCTTCAACGTTTTTTCATAAAGTATC
This sequence comes from Puia sp., assembly GCA_041481385.1. Taxonomy (GTDB): domain Bacteria; phylum Bacteroidota; class Bacteroidia; order Chitinophagales; family Chitinophagaceae; genus Puia. The sequence goes on along the minus strand of JBGPBW010000061.1, from coordinate 7,775 downwards.
GCCCGGTCATTATTTTCCGTTTCAAGTGTAAATACATTTAAATAACTCACATTATAATAAACAAAGGAAGCCGTTGTCAAAAACAAAATCAGCAAAACAGCTGTAAATATTCGGGTTCCCCTGTTAAATCTTTCTCTCATTAGTTGCAGTCTCTCCTTAAAAGAGGAACTTATTCCCCGGTAATAAAATAACGCAGAGAGAATAATCAGGAGTCCTCCAAAAAGTAGCCAATAAACATTGAACCACATAACCGGCGAAGTCATATGTCCGAGGCCGTCCATATCGGAAATACCAAACCAGGGCGTATAGGAATATAACAGCAGATTGTAGTTGAATATTCCCGTGGCACGCAGAAAAAACATGAGCACCCAAATGGAAACACCTATGCCATGGGCCACAAATTTATTGTTGATTACGACGTGAATCACATAAGAATACAGGACCATTTCCAGAAAACGGGGCAAAATGATAATAAAAATATTGACCAGATATCCCGGAAAATTAAAATGATAAAATCCTTTGATGATCTGAATGGGCAGGGCTATAAACACCGGCGCAAAAGTTAGAAAAACGGCAAGAATAAGCAGCGGTATCAGTTTAGAACCATTAAGCACCCAGTTGGGCGGAGGCAGGGAATCATTGATAAAAGAATAACGGGTAACGCGGTCGCGGTGCAGGGTTTCACCCGTATAGAAAATGATGATGAAAAATATGAAAAACGTAAAGACATCGTTGAAGATATTAAAGAGAAGGACTGTGCGCGGGAAATCAGACACATTGTAATTCCGGCTGCCCATCCAGAATACGAATGCAAGAAAAGCCATGCCGGCCGACAGGATAATCCAGAAATAATTATCTCTTGCAATATTGCTCAGTTCCAGTTTGCTCAACTGCCATAGCGTTCTGCGGTTGTATGCACCGGTAAAATCAGCTTTTACATCTTTAAATATTACCCGCCTCACTTTGGAAACATCGTCGTCGATTGCTGCCTTATCTCTTTTACCACTGAAAAACTTTTCGAAACTAAAGCGGAAATACGTATACATAATCACAACAAATCCCACGCCAGACCAGATCAGGCGATTCAATAAAAAATTACCGCTGATGGGAAACAATGTGTTGTTTTTCTGAAACGAGTTGGCGGCATTTGACAGATATCGGATACTGTTCAGGCCGAAAGGATCTGCCAGCGTAATAACTTTTTCATCATTCGTATTACTGAAAAAAAACAGGGATAAAAAATAGCCCAGGAACAACAGGATGCCACCACTGTAAATAACCTTTACATTTCGGGTAACGGCCACCAGTCCGAAAAACAAAGAGGATGTAAAGAATAGATTCGGCAATGCGATGGTAAGAAAAGGATGCAGGTAATAGATGAAACGATTGGGACCATAGGCAGCCAAATCCGTCCAGCCCATTGCAGGACCGAGTTTAGTTCCGATAAATGCGCCAATGATAATAGAGCTGGCAATGGCCAGCATGCAAAAAAATGATCCGCAATAGCGGCCCCAGAAATATCCGGCCTTAGTAATGGGATAAGTCAGGTAGTAATCCTTGGTCTGGTATTCAATGTCCCGGTACAGGGCTTGTCCCATAACGGAAGAACTGATAAGCATCATCAGCATGGTGATGCCCGAACACCACATGGCGATCAGGTAAGGGGCGTTAATATGTTCTTTTTCTCCGATAGGCAACGACCCGGTAGCAAAAGTTCCGACAGTAAAAATAAACGCAGTTAAAAAATACAGGTAAACCGCAGGCCTCCGGAATCGGTTTTGAATTTCAAATAAAAATATTTTCCAGAACATATATTAAATGGTATTGACATCGACACGGGTAGCAATATTGCTGAAGTACACATCTTCCAGGTTTGGAACAGCCGACGAGAAACCATCGCCAGGTACTGTATCCTGTAAAATCCTGATATGCAGTCTGCCGGTTTTCAGCTGGGTGGAAATGACATGATATTTTTCCTGGCAGGAAGGCAATTCGGATTGGCTGATCTCCTTACTATAGATTTTGCCGTCTAATGCATTGACGGCCTGATCGGGGTTTCCCGAATACAACACTTCTCCCTGGCAGATGATGGCAAATTTTGAACAGAGTGTACTAACGTCTTCAACAATATGCGTTGAAAGAATCACGATTGTTTTTTCCCCGAGCTGGCTCAGCAGATTATAAAACCGGTTCCGCTCTGCCGGATCGAGGCCGGCGGTTGGTTCATCAACGATAATCAGTTTTGGATTCCCGATCAGTGCCTGGGCGATTCCGAATCGCTGCTTCATTCCTCCGGAATAGGTACCCAAATGTTTTTTGCGATCTTTTGACAGGTTAACATTTTCCAGCAGACTTCCCACCAGTTCTTTTCGTTCGCCTGCATGCTCCACTCCCTTCAATCTGGCAATATGATCCAGCATCCGTTCGGCAGAAATTTTAGGATACACGCCGAATTCCTGAGGCAGATAGCCCAGCAATTGTCTTACCCGGGTTTTATTATTTAAAACATCCAGCTCATCCAGGAATACCGTGCCTTCATCTGCTTCCTGCAGCGTGGCAATCGTGCGCATCAGGGAGGACTTACCCGCCCCATTTGGTCCTAAAAGACCGAACATGCCGTTTTCCAAAATCAGTGACACATCTTTTAAAGCATTTACTCCATTGGAATAGGTTTTCGAAAGCGCATGAATCGTGAGTTTCATTTCTGCCCGGGTTTTATATTGTTCAATAAATTTTTAGCCTTACCGGTTACGATCAATTTCGCTTTGTCGCCCAGCTGGTAGTCCAGGTTTTGTATCCTGGCATCGTCCAAAAATAATTTGCTGTTATTTTTGATGTCGAAGGTGGCATTATCAAATACATTACTATTCTGAATGATCAGGTTGGACCCGCTTCGCGGACTGAGTCCTATCGTTGCATGGATAGCGCGAATATGATTTTTTGAAAGAACAATGGTAGATCCGTAATCCTGGGTGATATGCAATGAATCCTGACTGAATCCTTCAATTAAAACCTGACGCATATTCCAGTCATCCCTGACGATCGTATCCGTCACTCCCATGTTATTTGCTTTGTAACCGGCATTTGTATTGACTTCTGAAAGTTTGGGGCAGGAAATCAAAAAAATGTAGGGGTATGGATTCATCTGATAATTTCCTTCAAAGGCCGCATGAATCCGCAGGTGTTTACCTTCCTGACTTACCTGCACATAGTCTTTTGTATTTCCATCCATCCGGATACTGAACGGTCCCTGAAACAATTTTACGTTGGCAGCAGTAGAGGACGGGAGATCAAGCACATCAAAGTCCTTGAAATTCAGTGTTACAAAATTTTTATACGGGTCCACATAATCCCCGGATTTGTAAGCAGCTTTTAATAAAATGTCGTAGACGACCAGCGACAACAACGTCAAAAAAGCTGCTGCAAAAAGATATTTATTACTTGTTTTCATCCGTCTGATCTGGTTTTGAGATGTTATTATGAAATGTATACAACTCATAGCGTTGCAGAATTTCTTCCTGGCTGATTCCGAGCAGGTAAACATTGGTAAAAAAAACGGGCAGGTCCTGTTGTATAAAGCGTTCCTTTCGATGGGCTTTCGCTTTCTCCAATCCATCCGGTGTTACAAAATTCCCCAGCCCTCTTTTGATAAATATTACGCCCTGGTTTTCCAGAAATTCATAGGCGCGTAAAACCGTATTCAGGTTAACCTGCAATTCGATGGCAAGATCTCTTACCGAAGGAATCTTCTGTTCAGCCTGCCATTTGCCCAGCAATATATTCTGTCCCACGTACGCGGCTATTTGCAGATATATGGGTTCGTTATCTCTGAATTCCATTTTTCAATTTGTACATTAAACCTGTTTTTCTTTCAGGCGGAAATATGTTGCAGCCCAGAAAATGAAAGTCAGAACGATCAGCAGGTAAAGCAGATACGGACTATTCTGATTTTCAATTTTAACATCGATGATCTGGCTGTTATCCGTTAACCGCATATCGCCAAAAGGCGGAGACATTTCTACCGGTCTGGAGAATAATACACTGAGCAAACCTTTATTTATCAAAATCAAAGCGGCCAGGACTATAAAAAAAGCGAACGCTGTTTTGATGAAATGTAATTTTTCAAAATAAACAGCTCCAAAAAAAGCGATCGCATGCAAAAAAGCATAAACCAGGCAGAACAGCAGCGCCTGTTTTTCAAAAACATTCATTATGACCCGGCGATGATTGTGTACATGCTGCAGATTCACTGCAAAGACAAGAGCAAGATAGAAGGTCAGTGTATAAACGATAATGAAAATAAGAAAAGAATACACCCAGTCGACCATGTACTTTTCCAGATGTGAAGCCGGTAAAGTCAGCCATGCTACGGCTTTTTTCTTTTCCCCGAGATCTGCAAAGACGGAACTGGTAAAAATTGTTCCCGCCAGCATCATTATCGTAAAAAAAAGAAAGGTCTGAATATTCTTATCCAGTTGGACTTCTGCCATATAAACCAGAAAGCTTCCGCCCAGGATCATCACACCGAACAGCACAGCGATCGACATCAGGTAATTCCTGTAATGTTCCTTAGTATGTTTTTTAAAGAGACGTCCAAAACGATAAAAACTAAACTTGTTTGTCATATCAGGATGCCTTTAAGATTTTCAATAAGGAGGGATTGCCACTGATAATACCGTTAAAAAGCAATTCAATATCTACCTTGCTGTATTCCTTGGTTGTATTGGGCATGATCACATTGATCCCGCGAATACTTTCTTCCTGGTAGAGTGTGGTGAGCGCAGCCGTATTCGAATAAATTCCGAAACTCAGTTTCTCCCCCACTTCGTCCAGTGAACGGTTTACTAAAATCTCACCATTATGCAGAACCAGCATGGTATCAATCAGGCTCTCGAGATCCCTCACCTGGTGTGTCGAAATGACGATGCAACGATTTTCAGTCTGAATGGAAGCAATCAATTTTCGGAACTGAACTTTTGATGGGATATCTAATCCATTGGTCGGTTCATCCATGATCAGGAGATTTGTGTTGGCCGCGAGCCCGAATGCAATCATGGCTTTTTTTTGTTGGCCATAGCTTTGCCTGCTCATGTTTCCGTACTGATCCACTTCCAATAATTTCAGGTAGCTATAAAAACTGGCTTCGTCGAACCGGGGATAAAAACCTGCGGTGTTTTTGAGAAATTCAGCCGGGGTCAGGGATGGCGGATACAACTCTTCAGCAATAAAAAAAATGTCTTCCAATACAGCTACGGGTCGATCTGAAACATTAATGCCATTAACCCGGCATTGACCTTTTATTGGAAATACCAGGCCTGTCATATTCTTTAATAAAGTGGACTTTCCCGCTCCGTTTTTTCCGAGCAATCCATAGACATGGCCGTCCTCAAGCACCAGGTCCAGTTCTTTGAATAAAAGGGCTTTTCGCGAATATCCAAAGCTTAAGTCATTGATTTCTAACATATATATAGTGTAATAGTATAGTATGACACTATAAATATAGAAATGTATTTTATCATACCAAATAATATTTTGGAGAAAATGTAGTCCTGATTGAATTCACCGTATAAAAAAAAGCCGGGGAACTAAAAAGGAAAGCTTTTTCTACCTTAGATTATGGAGACCAGAAAACAGAAGTTACTCATCAAAAAGATCGTCGATGCGAGGAATAAGATTTTGATATCTAAAGACAGAGAAACAGTAACTGAATTGGTAAATGGAGTTATTGAAACAGCGCTTCCCATTCCTCCCGCTTACAGTTCGAGATTTGACAACAGAAGTTTCAAGGACTTCTCTAAAGTCAGTGCCATTAAATTACTTTCCCTGGAATTGGCAGAGGTTCAATATGCCGCGAACCTCGATTGGGAAATTATTCAATTTCAAATACCCGCTTCCATGTATTTATTAATTATGACTTTCATCGACGGTGGAGAGGGCAGAATAAAGGAAATCATTGATGAGACTTTATAAATCCTTCCATTTATCGTGGCTGGCCATGGTGTGGTAACGTTTCAATTCAACGCGTTGATTTTTTGGAAGCTTTTCTGGAAGAGGGCCCGATTATCTTTTTGACAGCTTTTTTTGTTGTCTTTTTGGAAGTTTTTTTGGATGCTTTTTTGGTTGCTTTTTTCGAAGATGATAATGTTGGTTTTTTGGCCACCTTAACTCTTTTCCTGACTGTTTTTTTGGCGGCCTTTTTCCTGGGTTTTCGGGAAATGCGTCTGGCCAATTTTTCTGACAACAAAGCATTGTTGACAGCCAAACACTTTGCAGAAGCATCGTCGATTTCGCAAAGAACAGCGCCCGCGACTATTTCCTGCTGGCCTATGATTTTATTGATTTCACCCGAACCATTGGCCAGCTGTCTGAACTCATCACCAAATAAAATGGTTCCGATCAACTGCCTCGATAAAACGCAGTCTCCATTGCTCACCTGGGGCGTGAACATTCCGGAAAATGGTGCTTTTTTTTGTATCATAATATTTGTTTAGACGTGCACTTTAATAAAAGTTAACGGCGAGTTTGATCCCCTGCGCAGTGGCAGATCCCTTTTCATCCTGAATAAAATAGTTCAGCGAAGGTGCCCAGAAATTTTTCAGGGCCTTCCATTCATATCCCGCGGTAAAGATCCAGGTGGAATGGCTGGCACCGGCATACCAGCTATAACCCCAAGAGGGCTCAATGATTATTTTGTCCCAAAAAGTGAGCGGTGCTTTGATCAGTGCCTGATTTTTAGCATAACCTTCCTGCTGCACATAGTTATAACCCAGGGTGAGCCCCATCCAGAATATTGATTCAATATTTTTGTGTTCATCTTTTTTGGGCAGAATGCGGAGCGGATAGAGGGGAAGGAATATTCCTACGGTTCCTGATATGATATAGTTTGCGTCATGATTTACATTTTGGGTGAACATGCCATATCCCAAACCGTAGAAAGCCCCGGTTTTACTACCCGACTTCAATTGATTTTCGGAATAACGCACCGGCGTCAGCGGTGTTGGCATATACTGATAGGCTCCGAAATCCTGTAGTATTCTTGTCGCCCATAACGACTGATCGATTTTATTTTCCCGCAGACTGTCATAAAGCGATCTCACACTCAGGTCGCTGTTTGTTTTCATCCTGTCCCGGAGTGAAACATAATAATCCCATAGTTCCTGCAATGATTTTGAATCCGCCCTGATGGCGATTTTAAATTCTTCCTCTGTATAATAGTCATCGCCATAAGTATGAAAGCTATCCCCTGCTGCATTTCCCACATTCAAACCAATACGGTTATAATAATCATGTACGCCCTTGTTATCAAAACCCCTCGCGGATCGCTGCACACTCATATGGCCGGAGGCAAAAGCGTCCTGCAGAAAATGGTCGGCAAAGGCATTGAAGAGCAGCGCGTCCCGAAATGCTTTTTTTGCCATCTCAGGATCGTCATCCATGGAAAGTGCCGCGTTGAGTATGAACCGGAGTGCAATGGCATGCAGCAATGCATATTTTGCGGCATTGGGAATATGGGTTATTTTTTTGTCGAACCCACTGCGATAAGGTAACACAACGCTGTCGGGTGCGCAACGAGTTGTATACATTTTGAAAGCCAGTGTTACGATAACCGAGTCGATTACCGAGATCATTTCCTGAAAACTTTCGGGAGGTCGCTGAAAATGGCTCTGGTCTTCATTGGCCAGCTTCGCGTAGGGGATGGAAAAAAAACTCCCTTCGCGTTCGCCTTTTTCGATCCCCTGCCTGTGTGCTTCCAGGGCCTTTCTCATCTGATCCCG
>JBGPBW010000060.1:0-21089 GCA_041481385.1 Puia sp. | reverse complement strand
GTCCGGTTCCTGAGGCCGCCTTCAAATGAAACATATGGAACGGTGGCGGTATTTGAAGATCTATACGGAAACCTCTGGGATCTGATCGGCTCCTGAGATCTTTATGATTGAAGCACTGCGCTATGAATAGAAAATCATTTGGCCCGGTATTTACCTGGAATATTTTATAAGAAAATCAAGAGCAGCCCTGCCCGGCAAAGTTTCCGGAGCGGCTTCCGCACCCAGGATCATCGTTTGAAATGTTTTCGTATCGTATGCCGGCCAGTTGGGCAGACTATAGCCATTCGGATTTCCGGTTGCAGCAAAATTGACCCAGTAGGCCGACATGTTTTTTGCCAGTTTATAATCCACCGATATCCAGGGACACCGGCGTACGAGGGATAAATTATCATAAGCATAAGGAATTTCTCCAGAATGAAAGGCACCATATTTTACATATTCGCCCGTAGCGGGAAGTTTGCGTGTAAACCGGTAAAGCCATACTTTATACTTGCTGTGTTCGCACTGTGTATTTGCCCAGGTATAGTTTTGTACGCCAAAGATTTCATCACGTGAAAGAGCAGCCTGGGAAGCAGCCGCTTCTTTGTCGTTGGTTGCCGGATAGAATTTTAAAAATCTGGCAGCATTCGGCCCGTATAATACCTGAGCCTGAGTTTTAAATTCCGACGCAGTCCTGAGCTTGTCGAATACAACTCCGTCATCTTCATTCCAACCCGTCATCAGGCCCACGTCATTTTGTTTTCCGGCAGCAAAGATTTCGGCTATCGATTGGGGCAATACATATCCGTCTACAATCGGCCCGGAATGTGCAAATTGTTTTTTTAACAAATCCTCTGCAGACATTTTCCTGAGATCATGAACTGAATTTGCGTTACAGGTTTTTGCAAACTGAAGACCGTCGGCCTCAGCCTGACTGAGTGTGACTGTTTTCCGGATGGGACTTGCCACAAAACTCGCTCCGCTTTCTGCAATGGCTTTTCGGAATAAACCTTTGCAGAGCGGCGAAGCCACCAGACAGTTCACACTCATGGATCCGGCCGACTGACCGGCAATGGTGATATTGTCCGGGTCACCTCCAAATGCAGCAATATTATTTTGAACCCATTTGATGCCCGCGATCTGATCCTGTAAACCATAATTACCTGAAGAATGACTCGCAGATTCCCGGGTTAGTTCGGGATGAGCCAGAAATCCGAATACACCTACCCGGTAGTTAATACTCACGAAAATGATTCCTTTTTTTGCCATCGCTTCACCATCGTAAAGCGGCACATTGCCACCCCCGCTCGCAAATCCACCTCCGTATATCCATATGAGCACCGGTTTTTTTTCTTTATTAGATTTTGCACCGGTCCAAACATTCAGGTAGAGGCAGTCTTCGCTGATGGGCGTTTTGGGAATCAACCAGGCTTCAGACCAGGGGCCAAAGGGCGAAGGAAGATTTTGCATTGGGCTGGCTCCGAACGCAGCACATTTTTTTTCACCCGTCCAACGCACCACAGGCTGAGGTGCTTTCCATCTTAAATCACCAACAGGCGGAGCCGCAAAAGGAACGCCTTTGAAAATTTGGACATCACCTGTGGCGTTGTTCGTGCCTGTTATGATGCCGCCCTCAACCTGGACTTTATTGAAAGAATTATTATCCCGATTTCTTATGGTAGAATATGAAAATAGAACAACAAGTCCCGTTAGACCTGCACAATAAGCGAATAGTTTTTTGTATGGCATGGAGATAAAAATTAGAATATTTCATCAGGAATCAGATGCATCTGTTTTTTTGTCGGGAGCTGTTTTCTTTTTGATCGACTTTTTCTGGTGTCGCGCACTGAACAATTCCATTTGATGCTCCTGGAATCTCTGGGCCAATGTGATGAGCACACCCGTTGACCACGCAAATGCCAGCAGGCCGGCAATGGCGATCATGCCTTCCAGCAGGCGCCAGCGCAGAGGCAGTCTTAAACTACTGCCCACAGTCGTATACTCATTCAATGAAAAATAGAAGGAGACACTGCGATTTGGAAACGCATCCTTCCAGACGAAAAAAATTGCCCAGGCCATCACTTCGAGCAGGTGTACAAACAGGATCATACAACTAGCCAGGATCACCGGAAGCATTCCGGTAACAAAGCTTTTTTTTGACTCGAGACTCCGAATCACGGAATTGTTTACCCGGAGAACGGTCAGCATACCAAATCCATGAATGGACATGGAGATAGCCATCAGTAACCCACCCCAAAGGACTTCTTCCAATGAGACTACATATATGGATTCGGGCAGATCGTGCATGGTCAATTGTTTCGGGTATTAAAAATACATTAAAAAGTTTCCTGAATATTGAAATAAAGTCCATGGGAGTCCCTTCCCCTGCCATAATCAACACAGATATTCGTCCGGTCTTTCATATTCATCTTGATTCGTAAACCGATACCATATCCCGGTGCGAGTGTGTTAAAAATGGTCTGACCGGTATTTGGATTGCTTGCCGTTGTTGCATTGAGAAACGCGACTGCGCCAAACAAACCGTTTCGCGAAATGGGCATTCGGAATTCCGTTTCACCATATACCATATTTACGCCGCGGAAACGACCCTGTACATATCCCCTGCCCGACCGTCCATATGTATCCCAGCCAATGGCTGGTAAAGCCAGATAGGGAACATTCCCGCTCGTAACAAATTGTCCCCAGGACCAGAAGGCAAGTACAAGACCGGGTTTGCTTTTTTTGAGCGGAATATAATTCCGCCATTCAGCGTAGAGCATGGTGCTATTCTGCGTGCCGCCAAAAATTTTTTCGTTTACCCGGAAACTTAAGCTGGCATAAATACCCCTGTAAGCATTGATCGGGTTATCGCGACTATCGTGAATGATATTTAATGTCAATCCATTGGTCGAATAGTGTACGGGGTCAAAACCGTATTTTTTAGAATAGAAATAATTTGAGGTTATCACAGGATTCGGTGTATCCAGTTTGAGTGCCTGGTCGTCGATTGCGAAATGGTCGTCAATATTGATACCCATGCCTGCATACCAATGTGGAAATATTTCTTTGAGTACGGTTTCGTAAAAACGAATATAATTGAAACGCATCGGTTGCTGAAGCAAAGAAGTACTGACATCTGTTCCGTCAACATTAAAATTCAGGGTAGCATCCAAACCATAAATGCCCAATCCATAGGTAGGTTGTGCAAAAAATAATAATCTTACATCGCCCGGTATATACCATTCATTTCCCGGCAGGTATATATTGGATCTGGCAGTTAACAGAACCTGTTCCTTTGTGGTCAGTGAAACCGACATCAGGGCAGAAGACAATTGGGTGGTATTTTTATCACCCAGCAAATTCGTCGCACTCACTGCTGCACCAATTACGAATCCGTTTGCCGGTCCATATCCAATGATCGGGAGAAGGGATACGTTATTGACACCCGGAATCAGTAGGTCTGATCTGGCCGGTCCCTTCTTATTAAACACCTTACCGATGATATCTATGAGATCAACGGGGTTTACTGCATTCTGCTGGGCAACCCCGGAAGGAAGTTCCTGCGCAAATGCACCCGCGCCCGAAACCAGATGAATTACTAAGACAAGAATCGGTATGCGATGTAAACTTCTACAATTCCTTTGCCTCATGATGAGAAGGTACAATTAAATCTGCTTCGGTTATTTGACCGGTTCAATCTCACTGATCCGCCAACTCTTATCAAAGAAGGACTCCAGCGGACTGTATTACCTCAGGCAAACGAAATAACCTTTGCCCGGTACCGATTCATTTGCGCAGATTATTTTTTTTATTTTTCAGATAAGGTTAAGTAAACGGTATAATTGAAATGTAAATTTAGGATGATATGCTAAATAATCTGCTGGTCGTCTATTATATTTCAATGAAACATAACCGGGCACTAATGATTACTTTTGTATAAACAGGTATCCACAGGGTAATCCGTTTTAATTGATGAAAAAGATAACCACCTATTGCTTGTGTAGTGTATTTTTTCTCAATGTTTTGGCGCAGCAACAACATGGAGAGATTGACCTGGTTCATTTACCTGTTGCCAAAGATCACTACCTGACCGAATATAATTTCGACCACCCTGTCGACAGCACGTTATGGCTTAGTGAAACAGCGGGCCTCCATATATCCTTTGTATCTGCTGACCATCATTATTTCAGAACAGAACTTCCCGGTATAAAAGCTACCGCATACTGGCAGGAAACCGGCTGGAAAGGCGAACGCATCAATACGATGATCCTGGTATGGTCGCCAGATACGCTGGACCAGGTCAGATTTGTATTGCATAACCTGACTAACAATAAAGGTGCAGTTCTTCCGAAAAATACGATGCAATTGAAGATGGTACGATACGTGTTATCAAATTACCCCTACAATGCCACAAACGCCACCTGTGATGTATCGCCCAATAAAAATGGTTACCTGATGCCCGACAGGCTTGAGGATTTTGATCGTTTTGATCTGCCTGGTCGTACGGTTAGACCCATTTGGTTATCTATTGATGTGCCTGCCGGAACTGAATCCGGTGTTTATCGCGGCACTATTGATGTAAACACAAGCAGCCTGCATTCCGTACTGCAGGTAATGATAAAAGTACAAAACCAGTCATTACCCAAACCGCATGAATGGCAATACCGGCTTGACCTCTGGCAAAACCCCTGGATCATTGCCTGGTACAATCATGTACAGCCCTGGTCGGATGAACATAAACTGCTGTTGAAAAAACACCTTAGCCTCTATGCTGATGCCGGAGGAAAATATATAACGACTTATGCAGTGCATTCCCCGTGGGCAGACAATTCATACAGTATAGAAGAAACCATGATCGAATGGATAAAAAGGCAAAATGGTTCCTGGAAATTTGACTATCACATTTTTGATGAATATGTTCAACTGGCTATCGAAACGGGTATAGATCAGGCAATCACCATTTACACACCCGTACCCTGGGGCAACCGTTTCAGATATATGGATGAAAAAACTGGCAATTATGAATATGCGGTCTGGCCGCCCGGTTCGGCTGAATTTAAAAATGCCTGGAATGTTTTTCTCGACGATTTAAGGGTGCATCTGCAAAAGAAAGGATGGCTTCAAAAAACCTACCTCGGTATCAATGAAACCACACTGGAAGAAACGATGGCAACGATAAAAGCGATCAAAGCGCATTCACCAAAATGGAGAATAACTTATGCAGGCAACTGGCATCCGGAACTTGATGGACTATTAAACGATTATAGTTTTCTGTATGGTCATGAACCCACTGCTGATACCCTGAAAGCAAGGGCGGCCCGGGGCGCTACGTCAACCTACTATGTTTGTTGCAATCCGGCAAAACCGAACGATTTTATTTTCTCTCCACCTGCAGAGGGAAGGTGGTTAAGCTGGTATTCTGCTGCACGGGGTTATAATGGTTTTTTACGCTGGGCATATGATGCCTGGCCTGCAGATCCATCCAGGGATGCCAGGCATACCCTTTGGCCTGCCGGAGATTGCTTTTTGGTGTATCCGGGAGCAAATAGTTCCATCCGATTTGAGAAATTAAGGGAAGGTATTGCTGATTTTGAAAAAATCAGGATACTAAAGGAAATGGCGGCAAAATCGACCAATAAGAAAGTGAAAGAATTGGTGGACGAACTGAATACACTTTTAAAAACATTCATCGACGAACATGAATTTAATACAGAGAAAATTGTGGCTGAGCTGAATAAGGGAAGAATGATCGTTGATCAATTGAGTGATGAGCTGAACCGGTAATAGTCAACTATCAAAAATGAGCCGTTTTAAAAATAGTTTGCTGGGCTTGTGTATGATGAGTGTTTTGTCGGTTCAATGTTATGGAAATCAAATCGCCCACCCGCTCAGCTGTACAGAATACGACGATTATAAACTTACACATTTGTTAACGCCCTTCGGGCCCCTGCCTACAGCCTTTGACCCCAATGGCATTTATCCTTACACAAGTTATTGCGAGACTTCAAACAGACCGGTATTAAAAAAATATCACTTCATCGTGTTGGAGAATGAATGGATAAAATGCACGATATGCCCTGATTTGGGTGGTAAAGTAATTTCCATGATCAATAAGTCTGCTGGCCGGGAAATATTATATGTACCGGATATCATCCGCTATACACGAATTTTGCCACGTTTTTATTTTGTGGCTGGTGGTATTGAAGTCAGTTTTCCTATATCACATTCGCCTGTTCAAAATGAAAAACTTTTGTTTCAGATAGACAGAACTGCAAATCGTATTTATGTGACCTGTGGTGAAAGGGAATTGCGATTTGGTATGCAGTGGTCAGTGGAATATTCACTGGGTGATGAAGATAATTTTTTAACGGAGCGGGTTGTATACTATAATCCCGGTAGTTCGCCGTATCCCTGGATGTCATGGTCCAATGCGGCATTACCGTCTGCGCCTGATACCCGATTTGATTTTCCCCAGGGAAAGGTATTATCACATTCTTCCAGAGTTGATACCATCGACTGGCAGCAGCAGGGACCCAAAACGGAAGCGGACATTAAGGAAATGACGGGCTATTTTTGGGAAACTAAAAAGGTAAATGCATTTGGCGTTTACACAGCTTCCCTGGGTACCGGACTATACCATATCGCAGACCAGCGTTTATCTCCTGGTATAAAATTATGGAGTTATGGCGTGGGTGACGACAGTTCATGGTCTGTATTGAGCACCGCAGCACATCAGACATATCTTGAAATCCAGGGTGGCCCGCTCGGCGACCAATCCATTAAAGCAGAACTACAGCCACATGAAAAAAAATGGCATACTGAATTCTGGATACCCACGAGTAAACCCTTGGATATTTATACACTTAAAACACCTGCTCCCCAGTTAAGACCGGTTACCGAACTACCACTTTTTGGGTGGGCAAGAAAAAAAGATGTAGACTCATGGGAAGCGCTCGTGAGCGCATACGCAGCAAAGACCTCCCTGCCACAACCACCTGCGATTGAACAAAATTGCTGGCCTCCATCTGGTATGGAAAATTTAGATGGCGCCTTTGAATGGGCTATGGGTACTACCAATCAGGTAAATGCTGAGTTGTGGAGATTTTATTATGGAACCTGGCTTGCCGGACGTAATGAAGCAGACAGTGCCATACATATATTAACAACCTGTAAGTTGGGAATTGCTAAAGCCATGCTGGCCCGGTTAATGAAAGCAAAAGGTAAACGCAAAGATGCTGTTGCGGTGATGGATTCCATTCAGGAGCTATGGTTGCAAATGCACCCTCAGGTGGTTATCGAGCGTGACAAACTGCTCCGGAGTCTTGGGCCACAAACCCTGGCAGAACGTGAAGACTGGTTGCTAAAAACAGCAGCATTTCAGGATGAAGGGTTGATTGAAAGAAGGGTCCAACTTTTAATTGATCAGGGATATTTTCAGCAGGCTAAAGAATTGCTGTTGTCCACCAACTTTCAAAAAGTACACCAGACCTATACGCGCACGGGTTTATGGCAACAAATAACGGATAAACTAAATATTCCATTCTATCCGATTCCGCAATCCCTTGGTGAAGACCGGCTCGCAAATTTTGGGGCCTACCGGGAGTATGAGTAAAGCGGGCGCGGCTGTTGGGACCGGCCGTGGCCTCCTCACTTAATCCATGAAGAGATATTTACCAGGCTGTCATTTGTATATGAAGATTGCTTATAACTCACGCCGGTCTTAGGCATAGGAACTACGGCTAAAACAAATCTGTTATACAAATAATCAATCCGGCGTTTGTACATAAAATTAATCACCGTATCTCCATTCTCCCTAAATCCATTAATGAATTTAAATGTCGGATCATTGATCATTTGTTCTTTGTTCTTAAATCTTGCAAAACAGGTATACGCAAGTTTTCCATCATCAAATAAAGCGCTGGCAGAAACCTGATCCTTGTCCTTTTCATAATTAACACTGATCACTTTTACTTTGAATTCTTTTAAATAAAAGGAGTCTTTAAGTTCATTTTTCAGATATTGAATGGGATTCTCCATTAACAACTGTTTTTCAGATGCATTTGGAGCCGTGGGATATCCGGAATTATAATTGGAGACGATTTCGTCTAGTCTGGTTTGAAATACGGTGATACTGTCTGTCTGATAAGCGTTCATACCGGTTTCCGGATGGTCATTGTCCAATTCGAATTTGTATTTACCCCTGATGTTGTAGTTATAATAGGATCCATAAGAATCTGCATATTTAAAATGCGTCCAAATACTATCCGGAACACCGCGATATAAATATTCACCCTTATCGGTTTTGACAATCAGGTATCCGTCTGATTCATTACAACTGTAGTAGTGAACGCTTTTGATCCAGGAATCCTGATCACCAGGATCATTTATTTTATCCTCGTGTTTGAATATCGCACGCTTAATAAATGATATGGCATCAGTGTAGCTATTGAACCTTGAAGGCATCGTGTCGCATGCGGGATGGTAACAGGCAAAAAAAGGTACAATGAAACCTAAATAAACAAACTTCATATAACCATCTTAATCAATTATCCTACCACCAGGTACATGTGAAAATCTTTAACTAAAGGGAGACAAGATCTTGTCAAATGGAAAGGGATTCTAAGACCATTTAAAGTAAAAGAATTATCCAATACGGTACAACTTATTTTTTGAAAGGCCAAAGATAACCTCGATACCTCTAAAACATAAACCCAATACTTACCGTATACCTGAATCCGACCGCCGGAAATTTTGTGGACGCTACTCCTGATCTATAAACTGTTTTAGAACTGGACAAATCATTTAACAGGGGAAATTTTGCCTTCAGGGCATCCAGTACGGCCTGAAGTGCTTCGTTTTGATCCAGACCGTTCAGGTTGCCGTTGATCGAGGCCTGGAAGGCATAGGTAGTAAATGAGGGGCCGAACATTTCGCAGTCGATGACGAATCTTTTGAAAACCACGAACTGGTACCCGAGTTCAAAACCGACATTAAACAGACTGATGGATGTGCTTAAGCTTGCCGAAGACTGGGCTCCCGATGTATCCGTATGCGTGAGGGTATTGTCTGAACTGAAACTATAATAACTCAGATAAGGAGCCAGGTAAATACCGTGTGGAGCCTTGTATTTATTTTCCTCACTCAGATAAAAACGGAATTCGGCTCCTATACTGTATCCTGATTTGTTCCGGGCGTCGTGTAAATTCGTGTTGGATAAATTCAGGTTCAGCTTTATGGGAAATTCATTCGTCCCGCCAAATATATAAATGCTTTTATTCCTGGTTAATACCCTTTCGTATCCGAAATGGAATGAATTGGGGTAGAGTAGATAATTGGAAATGCTGTACTTGGCAACATTGGGGTATTTAGTGCGGGTTGAATCTTCGGACTGGCTGAAACAGGTTCCATACAAGAATATACAGCCCGATACCATGCAAAGGCGAATGATTGCCTGTGTATTTAAGTTGATTAGACTTTTCATTTTTTCTGATTTTATTTATCATCAAATGCCGGACTTTGATATCTAAACCGGGGAACTTTATCAATGTAATCTTTATTTTAAAAGAAAAGCGGACTACCAGGATAATAGTCCGCTTTTCTAACAGGCATCAATGGTTTTTCAAATCCGTTAGTCGGCCGAGCCTCCATTTTTAGGTGGATGGGCGGGATCCAGCGTGGGCACGGGGTTCCCGGGATTTTGCAGGTTGGGCTGTAGATCGTTCGAAGCACCCATGCCAAATATGAAGAGGAATTAGGAAACAAACGATAGGATTTATGGGATAATCAAATGAAATTCAGCACATGCTTCACTGGAACTGATCCCCTTATCAAATGCAAACTTAAATGTTTCAAGCACATACAAAACTGTCATTTAACAGTTAAACCCGTTCGGTTAATAATGATTTAATATGAGCCCCTGTCAGCAGAAAAACGATCATCCGGTTTCCTGAAGAAAAGGAACTGACCGTACTCAATCGGGGTAGTCAATATTTCCTACGGTGCTTCACTTGGGAAATTTTCTATAGAGCTGACTTTTAACTACGACAATAAACCCGTTGCTGCGCAGATCATCACAATGGATCTGCCCATGCCCAAAGGAAGCCTGTTTGTAACAGGTATGACCCTGGAATACATGATTTCCAAAAACAGAGATGCCACGCCAAATACAAATAGTGCATATATGCCGGCAGAAATTGTGGACGCGAAATTTAATTTTCACGGATGAACCCAGGATTTTCCTCCAAAAGAAAAACTCGCGACAAGGGTTGGTCCGTTATATCCCCAGCTGAATTCACCATGGACGTTTTTCTTTGTTGCCTTTACATCAAAATTTAGCCCCGTATAAGCGAGTGAAAGATCCAACTGGCGTATCAATTTATAAGTGAATAACAAATTGTAGGCAATGATTTGACCATTGATATTGTTGATGGTCAGGGACAGATAACTAAAGTCCAGGTTCACAGCGAACCGGTTACTGAATGCATATCCACCCCAGATTCCGAAATCAGGTAAAGGGGCTGTAAAGCCAAAATTATTATCCGTGTTTGCACCAACATTCTGGCCATTTAATGAGAGACCGACTTTTGAACCGATGGTATGAGCACCTATAGACAGGCCAACTTCATAAGTTGGTTTTTCTATTATAGCATAGCCATAGGAGAACACATAAATAGCTGTATTAAAATACGTCTTGACAGTAGAATTGACGGGATAGGTCGTGGAATCAAATGTGATATCTTTTTGCAAGGTATGCGTAGCATTGCGTTGCATATTGAAATATCCCAGGTTAATGCGTGAACGACGGGTTATCCTCCACTGAAAATTGGTTAGAAAAGTGGAAAAATTCGCTCCCAGCCCCAGGTCTTTTTGAAAGTCAATTTCCGTTCCGTTTGCTGCGCCATTTATGCCCACCCGAACTTTGGTATTCGTGAAGGACTCAAAAAAACCTGCACTCAGTCTGAATTTCTCTACCCACCACGGGGCAACCAGTTTACCTGACAAGGTAGAGTCTTTGGTCTGCGAATAACCCAAAGAAATACTAAATAAAAGAATCGCAACAAGGGTGCCTGCTTTCATACGATTAAATCGTGCTCCAGGTAAAGTTATGGGAATAAAAACGATTAATACATGATCCTTTTCATATAGTTGATAGAAATGGCTCATCCCATCTTTTCTTTGTTGGATGTTTCCAAAATTTGAAATAACGACACCTGACTTCTCTTAGCATTCAACCTAAAATTCAGTTTGCGTTCGGCAATTCCATTCTTATTAGATATTATGTGCGATAAAAAACGGCAGGTTAATCGTTTCCAGCGATAACTCTGCTGTACTCCGTTTGAAAAAATTGAAAGTCGCATTCCGCCCATAAGCGCCCATAACAACAAACATATCTTTCTTTCTTAGCAGATAATTGTATAATTCGTTACTGGGGTTACCCAATAAGTGCACGATTTGCGCATTTGAATAATGCGAATTGAGGAGTGCCATTATTTTATCATTTTCTTTAAGTGGTTGGCCGTTGTTTTGGTCGACCTGTATCAGACTGATTTTTTTAGTATTTAATTCCGGGAAAAGGTGAGTGAACTGTTTAATAGCAAAAACAGAAGCTTCACTGCCATCATAAGGGAAAGCTATTTCTGAAATGCCTTCGAAACTATAAGGCGCCAATATCACCGGGCACTCAGACGCCATCAGGATTTCCTTTACGAAATGGGTTGGGCTTCCTTCATTTTTGTTTGGTATGGATGTTTCTGGATTAATGATAATAAAGTCTGCAAACCGACTTTCTTTTATAATATCTGAAACGGAAACTTTAAAATTGCGCCGGACAGTATGATTAACATTTCTATTGGTGCAAGCTTCCCTGAATAATATTTCGTTATCCTCCACAGATCTCTTCATCACCAGGTTTTCGGGAACATCAGCCGCAACGATTGTTTCTACATAAGGCAGGGCAAATAGTTGTTTCTGAACCGGCAATTCACTTTCTTTAATACTGCCTCCAAATAAGGCGGTGATTTTTGAGTGCGTAATTCCTGCCAGATAGCACGCAAAATCAAGACAAGACCGATCTGGTTTTGTCCCGTCCATGATTAATAAAATTTGTTCCATAAAATGAATTTGAATGGAATAAGTTATTCCGGGGTGAAATGGGGTCGGATTATGAGTGTAGAACATATCCCCCGGGTTAATAGTGAATGACTCCCGGGGGATATTGTTTTAACGAATTTCGACGTGTTTTCCTTCATTTTTCTTCTTGTCGCCGCTCCTGGGGACATCAATCTTTAACTCGCCGTTTTTATATTCGGCGGAAATTTTGCCATCTACAGCATCTTCAGGCAGACTAAATGATCTGGTCCAACTGGAATAGTTGTATTCGCGCCTGTTGTACTTGTCATTCGTGTTTTTATTTTCTTCTTTTTCGGCGCTGATCGTTAACATGCCCTGATGAATCTGAATATCAAAATCATCTTTTTCCAGGCCCGGTGCCGCAATTGACAATTTGTATTCATGTTCTGTTTCTTTTACATTGATTGCCGGAACATTCAGCGCACGGCTGAAATTAAAATTGGCATCCAGAGGCAGATCGAAAAATCTATCCACCCAATCTTTTTTATCGAACATGGATGGCCACCCGGCTTTGGCTTTGGCTAATGCTTTCGTTTCCATTTTATTTGGTTTTTGTGGTGAGTAAATTAAAGACAGAAGATTGTTCATCTCAAACTTACTGGTTCCAGAGTTTCCGGGCTATGAGTAACGTACAATCAGCCATTGATTTTAATCATATCAGGCAACCATCCGGATTGGACTTGATGAAAATCATATTTGCAGACGATGAATATCATTTTAATTTCGAACGCAATATGTTAACTTTGGTGTATATAAATACTCAGGCAATGAATAAGACAAACTTTTTCATTTGTCGAAATGACACAATTGCGGAACTACAGTATAGTTTTTCCCATCACTTCCCCTCTTTGGAGATTAATTTCTTCAGCAACGTGGAAAATCCACTACTGATGAGCTCCTGCGTCATGTTCTCACCTGAAGTAAGAATTCAGGATATCAGTCCGGGTTGCCAGGATGGATGTATAGAATTAAATGATAAAATGACGATTGATGAGCTGGAGCATTCAATCTATGATCATTTTAAACTACACGTTGAAATTTCACCAGGAACCGGACACCGGTCATTTCATTCTCATCAGCCAGTGGGCTGGTTGTTGAAAAAGGAAAATCCTGAAGGCGTACGTTTGCCGGAAAGAAGTGATATTGTTCATCACAATTATCCATCGTTTGGCCATTAAATCCCCTCCCGGCTACCGGACTTTTTTATTTTAACTTTACAGGATGATTACGGTTAACTGTTTTATCCTGGAAAATGATTTTACTCCTGTTATAAGTTTCGCAGGTACTGATAACTTTGTAGCGATTTACCGGCTTTTAAATTCACCACCAACCTATTTTATTATCAGTGCAGAAGAAAGGGTTAACGAATTTATTATGACGCGCGAGGGCGCCATCGAACTTGCCAAGAGGGATTATTCAAAACTTATAATTAAGCATACGGACTGCTTTCGATGCTTATGGGGAAATGTTAAGTTAAGAGACCATATCGAATGGTAGACGGTCTTGGGAGGATTACCTGCGGTGATCCCGTTGAGGGGGGTGCTAAAACAAAAAGAATTGCCGGTCGCTTCGCTCCCTTGCCTTTTTGTTTCAGCCGCTTTTGAAAACAAGCTTTCAACGCGCCTGAATCAAAAACGCCCTCTATCGAGGGCAATTCTTTTTATTTGCGGAGAGGGAGGGATTCGAACCCCCGGAAGTTTGACCTTCAACGGTTTTCAAGACCGCCGCAATAGACCACTCTGCCACCTCTCCGGGCGCAAAATTAGGGCTTGGCGGATTATGGCAAAATATAATTGCTGTTTTCCTCAACTATTCTTTGTCTGTCAATCTTTTACCCGCGATGGAGAACCGCATTATAACAGCAAATCGTCAAGTTTAGTGTACGTTGAAAGGTATCAAAGGTCCAGTAATCAAGTAGCAATTATACGGACTCATCTCAGACGAATCTCAGACACATCTCAGACGAATCTCAGACGACAAAAGACCTAAAAAGACGTAAAAAGACGTAAGATTATAATATCCGGGAGAAAAAGCCGTTATTCCGTAAAATGGAATATATGGGCGAGGTTAAAGAAAATTTTGTCGTAAAGGGGATTTCCGGAAAAGTGGGAAACTTGATAGTGTATAAGATCATCAATGGGAAAACCTTTATGACGAAATACCCCGACCGCAGCAAAGTCAATTATACCAAAGAGCAACTCGAATTTAGGGAAATTTTTGCTAAAGCCGCAAAGTTTGCCAGTGAAATTGTAAACGATCCGGTTAAAAAATCAGCCTATCCCCGTCAGGGCCGGAAATCCATTTACCATTGTGCACTCTCCGATTATATGACAGAATATAAGCGACAGAAAGCAGAGGATCTTCCACAAATACCGATTTATATTTAAACATCCGCGATAGCCTCTTCACCATAAAGTTGGTCCCGGAAAGAAAGGGATGGAGAAGGAATGAATTCACCAATACCTAGTTGGTCCCATTTGGCGTCAACAGCAGCGATGGTTTTTTCATCGGCGACAATGATATTGGGCCAGTCCCGGTGAAAATCATCGAGGGCCTCGGTTTTCGTGGTGCCGTCGAGGCCCATGCAGGCCTGCAACTTATCGCCTGCCCTGCCTTCGAACAAAAAAGAATCTCTTTTCGGATCCAGGTTATTACAAAATCGCCAGAGTGCGACGGGCAGGTCGGAAGGATTTATATTTTCGTCAATATAGAGTATCATTTTTACACCCGATTCCCGGTAAATGGTTTCAGCAAAAGCAACATGCAGTTCCCGTATATGTCCTTTACGATTCTTGGAAACCGAAAGGATCAGGCAGGGAATATCTCTTTCGAGCAAATGACGGTTAACCGCTTTTATCTCCGGAAATGCAGTCAGCCAGTCGTTATCCGGCAGGTACATTTTTCCTTCGTCAGCATAACGATCGTCCAATTCTTCTTCGAATTTTTTTGTTCCGTCGATACACATTTTTCCGCCAAACCCCAATTTGCTGCAACTATGATCCAGCACGTCCATCGGACCCTGGGCAAAAGCAATATCTGTCGCTGGGTTCAGGTTTTTAAAAACGTACCTCGCCAGCGTGAGATAGTCAGTGATGGACACACCTTCATCCACGAGTACCAGAATTTTGTTGAACATCATCTGGCCTGCACCCCACATGGCACTCATCACTTTCTGACCGTGGCCGGCAAAACTTTTATGGATCTGGGCGATCACGAGATTATGAAATACGCCTTCAACCGGCATTTCCATATCGACAATTTCAGGAATCATCATCATTTTCATGGGTGCGAGGAAAATTCTTTCGGTAGCCTTGCCTAGCCAGGCATCTTCCTGAGGAGGTATACCTACAATGGTCGCGGGATAGACTGCATTTTTCCGATGGGTGATGGCTGTGACGTGAAAAGCCGGATACCAATCCGGCAGAGAGTAATATCCGGTGTGATCGCCAAAAGGTCCTTCCCATACCAGTTCTTCCATCGGCTCCACATATCCTTCAATGACGATGTCTGCATCAGCAGGTACTTCGATATCTGGTTGCGTTAAACAACGCACGAGTTCCACTTTCTTTTTTCTTAAAAAACCGGCGAGCATATATTCATCCACGTTATCCGGCAAAGGTGCAGTAGCCGCGTATGCATAAACGGGATCGCCGCCCAGGGCAACGGCCACGGGCATGCGCTTTTTTAATTTTTTATAAACTTCGAAATGACGGGCGCTCACTTTGTGTTTATGCCAGTGCATGGCGGTAAGCTGTTCACCCAAGAGCTGCATGCGATACATGCCCACATTGCGGATGCCTGTTTCAGGATCCTTGGTATGGATTATGGGTAATGTAATAAATGGACCGCCGTCTTTTGGCCAGCAGGTGATGATGGGTAGTTTATGTAAATTGGGATTTTCTAAAATAATTTCCTGGCAATCGCCCCTGCCGCGTTTTACTTTGGGCATCCAGGCTGCAAACTGCGAAAGTTTAGGAAGGATCCGGAGTTTATCAAGTATGGACTCCTTAGGGCCTGCCAGCATCCTGAACAGGGACTCGATTTCTTTACTGATATCATCCAGCCTTGATACGCCGAGCGCGATGCACATTCTTTTTTCACTGCCATAAGCATTCATCAGCACCGGAAAATCATACCCCGTATTTTCAAAAAGGATGGCTTTATTACGGGAAGCGGTCTTGCTGATCCGGTCGGTGATCTCGGCGATTTCCAGTTTAGGATCTACATAAGTCCTGATCCTGACCAGTTCCCCTGCAGATGCCAGTGCGCTGAGGAATTCACCCAAATTGTTAAATGCCATCTTGAAGATTAGATCGCAAATTTAATCCATTCCGGTCATTGAACAGGATTCGGGCAGTCGGTTCTTCCCCTTCCATAAAATCCGTCTTTCCTGCTGAGGATGGCAATGCTGACGCGGATGCCTGTGTAATAGTACATGTCTTTATATTGTGGACTGCCGCGCTTGGTGCCGGCAGGCGGATAAGGTGCTCCGCCCTTCAACTCATTTCCGCGATAAGCCATTTCAACGGCGTCGACGCCTTTCGCATTTTGCAGGATGGTCTGATCTACATAGCGGTTACTCACGTCGTCGAGATAATCAGTAAAAGTTTTTCGGAAACCCGCTTCATAAGCGAGTACAATATTTTCACTCACCCGGAATTTGATTCCCGCACCAAAGGGAATGGCGAATTGCGTCAGGTTGTAAGGTTTTTGATCCGGGTACTGAAGAAGCCCCTCTCCCTCCGTACTCAACGGATGCAGATAAAGCTGACGGCCCAGGGTATCATATGCGTAGGGGTCATAATGAAAAACTGCAATGCCGGCGAATACGAAGGGTGAAAATTTTTTCTGCGCGATGTCTAAAAAAGTATATTCACCAAGCAGGTTCCATTCGAGAACATTGGACTGAAAACTGAGGTTGCGGAAGACGAGGTCGGGCGCATTAAACTGGTCTGATGCGCCAATTTTCATGAACATGATATTACTGATCGCAGAAAAATTACGGGTGATATCATATTGGGCACCCGCTCCAAAAGCAAAATAAGACTGATCAAACGTATAGGTTTTGTCCTGCAGGTCTCCGGAATAATTTGAAAGGCCTCCGGTAAGATTTATGTGCCAGCGCTGGGCCTGTATGATTCCGGGAATCAGCACAATGGACAGCAATATCGACTTCATGTAAATTGATTTCGTTGACGGAATAAAATTCTTCAACGAATAAGGGATTTAGGACGGGAATTCAGAGGAAATTGGTGAAAAACGCGAGGATATGCGCACTAACGCAAACTACGAGCCATTTATTGGATAGCTTAGGATAAAAATAGAATGAATTCCTCCGGTTTGCAAGCTGAAATGCCCAGTTTCCGGTATAAATTGTATCTTTTTTAACTTTCGGGTAAAAGATAACCTGTTGATAAAATCCGGCATTCTTCAGATAATATGTTGTTTGATCGGCCTGACCGCTTTTTCTCAAAAAAAGAATGCCGCCTACACGGTTCATATTCATCATACCAGCGGTCCCATATTGATCGACGGGGTATTAGATGAACCTT
Organism: Puia sp.; assembly: GCA_041481385.1. GTDB lineage: Bacteria > Bacteroidota > Bacteroidia > Chitinophagales > Chitinophagaceae > Puia. Next base: position 3,429 of record JBGPBW010000060.1, on the reverse strand, counting down.
CCTGGCAACAAGCCGAAGTATGTAAGAATTTCGCCATGATCCTGCCCATGGATACCTCCCTGGCCAGGGTTAAAACGGAAGTCAGGATCATGTACGATGCAAATTTCCTTTATCTGTCGGCAGTATGTTTCGACGGCATACCGGGTCCCTACATGGTGGAATCCTTGCGAAGGGATTTCAGCTTCACCAAAAATGATAATTTTATTTTTTTCCTGGATACTTACGGAGATCAGACCAATGGCTTCACATTTGGTACCAATGCTGTAGGCGCACAATGGGATGGCACGATGTACGACGGTGGCAAAGTGGATCTGAGCTGGGATAATATCTGGTATTCGAAAGTAAAAGGATATTCCGACCACTGGACCATGGAAATCGCGATTCCTTTCCGCACACTCCGGTATAAAAAAGGAATTTCGAACTGGGGAATCAATCTGAGCCGGAACGATTTGAAAACCACTGAGAAGTCGAGCTGGGCACCTGTTCCCAGGCAGTTTCCGTCTGCATCCCTGGCATATACCGGAACCCTGCTCTGGGATTCGATTCCTCCTGCACCAGGACCCAATGTTTCCCTGATTCCATATGTGCTCACCCGGGCCATCAAAGCTTACGATCAAACGCAACCCACGTTATATAAAACGATGGTAGGCGGAGATGCAAAACTGTCCATTACCTCTTCCCTTAACCTGGACCTGACTATAAATCCTGATTTTTCACAGATCGAAGTGGACAAACAGGTCGTAGACCTGAGTCGGTACGAATTGTTTTATCCGGAAAAAAGACAATTTTTCCTCGAGAACGGAGATCAGTTCAATAATTTCGGCTATGCCGATATCCGTCCTTTTTTTTCAAGGCGGATCGGTCTGGGTGTGCCGATTGAATTCGGTGCAAGGCTTAGCGGAAAACTCGACAGGAACTGGCGCATTGGAGCTATGGACATGCAAACCGGTACGGTGGATTCCATCGGACTTCCACAGCAGAATTTTGCGGTGCTTGCTTTGCAACGAAAAGTATTTTCCCGATCCAATATTGGATTTTTATGGGTGAATAAAGAATCGATTAACTATGATCCTTCCAAAGACAGCGCGCATGCGCGTTATACGACGTACAACCGGACATTTGGATTGGAATACAATCTCGCATCCTCCAATAATTTCTGGACGGGAAAACAATTGATCATGAAATCGTTCACTCCGGATCTCCATGGCCACGACTGGATCATCGCAGGAAACCTGCAATATTCCAGCAAGAAATGGCTGATCAATGGCGCATACCAATACATTGGATATAATTACAGGGCTGAGGCGGGATACATTCCCCGCACCGGTTATATTCGGTTTTATCCGCAGATCTCCTATTATATATTCCCGAGCAACGGTGCTGTATTGAGTCATGGTCCTCAATGGTTTTCTAATTTTTACTTTAATGAAAAATTCAAAAGCACGGATAATGAAAACATACTCGATTGGCTGATTACTTTTCGCAATAAAGCCACCTTAACCCTGCTCGCCATTCAGGACTATGTGAAATTGCAGGCACCTTTTGATCCGACCAACACAGGCATCGCTTACCTGGACACCGGCACGGTTCATCGCTGGTATACGGGCGGAATTGATTTTTTTTCAAAACCACAAAGTATATTCACTTATAGTTTTTCGCTGCGTTACGGAGGATATTATGGGAATGGAAACAAACTGACTTTCCAGTCGGACATCGGTTTCCGTCTTCAGCCATTTGTAAGTATCACCTTGTCGACTTCCTACAACCTGCTGGATCTTCCCCAGCCCTGGGGTAATACCCGTTTCCTGCTGGTCGGTCCGCGCATCGACATTACATTTACCAACAATCTATACTTCACTACGTTTGTTCAATATAACGAACAGATAAAAAATATGAATATCAATACACGACTGCAGTGGCGATATAAACCTGCCTCTGATTTCTTCCTCGTGTATACAGATAATTATTTTACAGCACCCTTTGCCGTACGCACAAGAGCTGTTGTGCTGAAGCTGAATTATTGGTGGAACAGATAAACTTAAATTTGAAAATTTGGAAATTTGAAAAATTGGAAATGATTGTCAATAATAAAATTTTGGGATGGTTTTTTGTGGAAGGTTTTTTAAAGTAGCAATTAAAGCTTGAAACATTAAACGTGAGGAATGATGGTCTGATGCTTTTATTATCAAATCTTCAAATTTCAAAATTCTAGAAAACCTCGCCTAAATTCACAAAAAACCCTCTGGATCCCTGTGTTCCCCATCCGTAATCCAGTGCGAGGTTGGTTCTTGAAAATTTATTCAGCATAATACGGATACCCAGACCGGCACCGGGCGAGATTACTTCATATTTACCGGTTAATATATCAGAAAAAGTTTCAGCATTTACAAATACCACTGCTCCGAAAAGTCCGTTGTGTGAAACGACAAAACGATATTCTGCCTCCTGGTCAATCATATTCAGGCTCCGGAACCTGCCCTGTATATATCCCCTGCCTGTATTGCTGAATTCATCCCAGCCGGTGCTCGGCAGTAAAAGATAAGGCGGTGTGCCACCCAATGTAAACCAGTTATAGCTCCAGAACGCGAGAATATTTCTTGAACCAGAGGGGAGTGGAATATAGGTTCTGAATTCGAGCAATAGCGACTGCCAGTTGGCATCACTACCCATAAATTTAAATTTTGGCTGGAAGAGAATATTGGCATAAATCCCCTTTTGCGGATTGATGGGATTACGACGGGAATCATATTTTGCAGTAAATGATAATCCCGAAGCTTTTTCCGTAGTGCTGTACCCGTATTGATCAAAATCAGTTTCCCCTCCCGGAGGTGCGTTCACTTGCTCAATGTCCCAGAAAAAGTCAAAATCATATCCGATTCCTGCATAAAAATTTGTGGCCAGTCTTTTTAATATCGCCTGGTGCAGCTTTAAATAGTAGTAGTCCAGAGTATAAAAACTATCCTGTTGTGTGTATCCCCCCAGTCCAAAAGTTTCAGACGGATATTTTAAATAGCGCCAGTCGGTCAGGATATTATATTCATTATTCCTGGTCCATATGCTGGTGGCAACAGGAAAAATGAATTGTTCCTTCGCCGTGTAGGCCACGCTGGTAACGATGGTAGAAACATTTTCGTTTTGATGATTGTGTTCACTGGTAAAAAAAGCGACGTTGGCACTGAGTACTGCGGCAAATCCGGTCTGAAGTGTGTACCCTACAGCAGGGAAAACACTGAGGTGAACCCTGCCCTTTTTATTTATCACATCGTCCTGACGGAGCACATAGTTTTTATTCAGAATTCTTTCTCCGATATCAATCAGGTCGATTTGTTTGATGCCCGGATTAACGAAGCTGTCAGCTGCATCTTGAGCACAGGTCTTGGTGGACTGAACGATAATATAAAAAAATAAAATATATTTATGCATCTGTTC
>JBGPBW010000059.1:0-22101 GCA_041481385.1 Puia sp. | reverse complement strand
CATCTTTATCAATGCCCAGACGCAGATGTTGCTGTTGTACAGTCTGGAATGTATGCTTGGCGAAAAAGACGTGGAAGGCTTTCAATGTAAATTTCTTGCCAATGACGCCGACCGGGGTAAAATCAACCTGGCGCGTGAAATCCTGTTGGAACATATCGGTGAGCCGCTCACCATCCGGGAACTAAGCCGCAAAGTTGCCATCAATGAATGTTATCTTAAGAAGGGATTCAAGGAACTTTTCGGTACCACTATTTTTGATTTTTATCAGGGACAGCGCATGGAACATGCTCGGTATCTTTTATATGAAAAAGGACTGAGTGTAACAGATGTATCCGTCATGCTGGGGTATTCTTCCATCTCCCATTTCTCTACCGCTTTTAAAAAACACACGGGTTTGAAACCTTGTGAGTTGTTGTTCAAAGCATAAAACCCCTTTTCGCATATCGTCTATCGTTAATCGATATACGATACACGATCTCATTCCGCCCTCAACGACTTCACCGGATTCGTTAACGCCGCTCGAACCGCCTGGGAAAATACTGTAAAAAGTGCGATAAACATAGTAACCAGCCCTGCAATGGCAAACATCCACCAGCTGATAGGTACACGATATTCAAAACCCTGCAGCCACTCATGCATTGACCACCAGGATATCGGGATCGCAATTAAAAAGGCAATAACAACAAGTTGCAGAAAATCTTTTGAAAGTAATTGAACGATACCCAAGACACTCGCTCCAAGTACTTTTCGTATGCCGATTTCCTTATTTCTTTGCTCTGCGCTGAAGGTTGCCAGTCCGAATAAACCAAGTCAGGAAATACAGATAGCCACAAGCGTAAAAGCATTGATGATGCGGGACATGGAAATATCGGATTCATATTGTTTCTGTACCTGTTCGTCAAGAAATAAATATTCAAAGGGCACTCCGGGAATATCCCTGTGCCAGAGTGATTCAATATTTCCCAGCAGCTCCTTGTAATTTTTTGTAGTCGTATGCACAGTGAGATTCGGCCAATACCCATCCTGTTTATGGTTCATCCAAACCATGAAAGGTTCCAGCTTTTTATGTAGTGTACCAAAATTAAAATCTTTCATCACGCCGGCGATTTCCCAAATACGGGATTGTCCGTCTGTTAATTTTGTTCCCGGTGCTTTGCCGGGATCCAGTCCGATATTTTTCAGGAAGGTTTCATTAACCAGTATTTTGGCGGAATCATCTTCCCTGAAATCTCTTCCACTGATAAGCCTGATGCCGTTTGCTTTTACAAAGAATTCATCACTGACTACGAAGTTGGCATATTTTGCATCAGCCTGACGCTGACCTGGCAATGTGAAGACATTCGAAAAAAGCGCCGGATTGCTCAGGAACTTACTGGCATTGCTCACTTCCTTCACACCCGCAACACGGCGCAGATCTTCCATAAAAGATGGAATATATTGAAATGACTCTCCGGTTTGAAAAGTGAAAATCAACCGCTGATCGGTAGCGAATCCCAAATCCTTCTTTTTTATATATTCCAGCTGGCTGTAAATAATCACAATTCCCGTAATTAACACAATCGATAATACAAATTGAAAAACGACCAGCGACCTGCGGATACCTGTCGCGGATATTTCACTGGTGAAATCTCCTTTGATCACTTTGACAACCCGGAATGCGGATAGATAAAAAGCAGGATAACTGCCGGCTGTCAATCCCGTAATACCAATAAGCGAACCCAGCAGGATCCATATTCTGTAGTCTTTCAGGAAATTAATATTGATGTCCGTCTGCGTAATTTGATTGAGCATGGGTAAAGCAAAAATCAGCAGGGGAACGGCAATTATAACCGAAAGAAGAGACAGCAAGAGAGATTCTCCTAGAAACTGCCTAACCAAATCTTTTCTTCCGGCGCCAATGACTTTTCTAACACCTACTTCCTTCGCTCTTTTCGTGGCTCGTGCCGTAGAAAGATTCATAAAATTGATGCAGGCGATAGCCTGAATCAAAGCCGCAATGAGTGAAAGGATGGCTAAAAAAGTGGGACTAACCGCTTTTCCGATTCCCGGGTTGTCCATCGCAGCAGTTGTGTGTACAGAGGATATCGGTTGAAGATACATGTCCACCCCAAGCCCCGCATCTTTCAATTCCTTACCGGCATATTTATTTACGAATGCAGGAAATTTTTTCTGAAGAATCGCCACATTCGTATTGGGCCGAAGCTTAATATAGGATGCGATATAATTGTTATTGGTCCAGGAATCATTATGCATGGTATACTCACCATTACCTCCGCTGTTCATGGTAACAAATAGATTGGCGTGCAGGTGCGACTTCCCCAGGCTTTCATCCACAATCCCTGTAACCGTAAGGTTTGTGGTACTATGAACATTATCTATCGAAATGGTTTTGCCTAGTGGATCCACGGCACCGAACAATTTGTCTGCCGTAGCTTTTAGTAATACGACCGTATAAGGTTTCATCAATGCGTTCTTATTACCTGCAACGAAATGATAAGTGAACACATCAAAGAAGGTTGAGTCGACATTGTAAGGATCCCTTTCATAGATGGAATGATCCTTATATCGCAGCAAATGTTTGTCTACCCCGATAAACGGAACCACACGGGTGAATTGTTCCACTTCAGGGAAATCCCTTTTCATAGCCGGACAAATAAAACCTCCTGAAATCGCCAGATCAAATGTTCCATCAGGCGACTTCTGTTTTTTGTCAACCCGGTAAATCCGGTTTATATCGGCATGGTGCTTGTCGTAACTATATTGGTCCATGACATAAACCAATATATACAGGCAGCAGAGGGTGCCAACAGCCAGTCCGAATATATTGATGAAGCTGAAGGTTTTGTTTTTGAGCAGGAAACGCCAGGCGGTTTTGAAATAGGTACCGAACATATTTTTTGAATTTGGTGCTGAGAATCTGTACTGATCCCGGCGAATAAAATGCCGGAATCATAGGCTTCAATGAATCAACCCTTTAGCGCGATTTTTTACAAATAAACCTGTCCGATTCTGATACACGCTTTGAATGGTTCATGTTTCCCAAAACAATCGGGAATAATCTGGCACTTACTGCCGGGATCAAAAGCCAGTTTTGACCCGAACCCAAACCGGATCCGTTTCAACCCAAAGCCAGATGCAGCTCCAACACCTGCTCTGTTTCAACCCAAGGCCAGATGCGGCTCCAATACCTTCGGTTTATTTTATATCCCCTACCAGCTTCTATTTAGGAATAGGGTGAAGGGCGAATGAATCCTATATGATACTTTGCTTATTCTACATATAAGGCAGATTTAACCTATAGATAAACCATAGATAAGCCAGACTTCTAACCCATCTGGCTTATCACTGGCTTATCTGTGGCTTATATTTGGTTTATTAACGCTTCCATTCCGCATTCATCCATAATCACATGGGGTGATCGTTCATTCATCAACAACCTGCACTATCAGAATTTGACCAGACCGGCCGCCTCAACTGTTTCATCCAGATCACGGGTAGAAATGGCATTGTTCAGGAACCAACTTTCGAAGGCTGAAGGGGGCAGATAAATGCCCTGTTCAAGCATGCCATGAAAAAACCGGCTAAACCTGACCGAATCTGACTGAGAAGAGCTTTTAAAGTCCATAACCGGCTGGTCAGCAAAATGCACGCTGATCATCGATCCAAAACGATTGATCATAACCGGTAGGTTTTTGTCCCTAAAAACCTGTTCCAGCCCGGAATGCAGGTATCGTGTTTTTTCCTCCAGTTCAGTAAAAATAGCCGGATTTTCCTTCAATATTTTCAGCGTGGTGATACCTGCGATCATAGCAATCGGATTTCCACTCAGCGTACCGGCCTGATACACTTTACCCAGTGGGGCGATATGTTCCATGATCTCCTGGCTCCCACCGAAAGCACCAACGGGCATGCCGCCTCCGATCACTTTTCCATAAGTTACCAGGTCGGCCCGGATACCCAGTTTTTCCTGGGCGCCGCCAGGTGCTAAACGAAAACCCGTCATCACTTCGTCAAAAATCAGCAGTATATTTTCTTTATCACAAATTTGCCGAAGGGCTTCAAGAAAACCAGGAGCAGGTGGAACGCATCCCATATTACCCGCTACGGGCTCTACAATTATAGCTGCAATTTCGTCCGGGTATTTTTTTACCAGTTCTGTCACAGCGGGCAAATCGTTAAATGGTGCAGTTAATGTATCCTGGGCAACGCCTGTTGTAACACCGGGCACGGTTTGAATCTCTAGCGTGGCCAGACCACTGCCGGCTTTTACCAGGAAGGAATCGGCATGACCATGATAGTGGCCTTCGAATTTGATGATCTTATTTTTTCCTGTGAATCCGCGGGCCAGTCTCACTGCGCTCATACAGGCTTCCGTGCCACTGCTCACCATGCGGATCAGGTCCACATTGGGTACCATGCTTGTGATCAGTTCGGCCATTTCAATCTCCAGTTCCGTTGGCGCTCCGTAAGAAGTAGACAATGCTGCCCTTTCCTGGATGGCCTGTACTACGGCTTCGTGGGCATGACCAAGGATCATCGGTCCCCAGGAGGCGATATAATCAATGTATTTGTTTCCATCGGCATCATACAGATAACTGCCCCTGGCTTTGTTAATGAAAAGTGGAGTACCGCCCACGGAACGGAATGCGCGCACGGGGGAATTCACGCCGCCCGGAATGGTTTTCTGTGCTCTTGCAAAAAGTTCTATGCTTTTATTGTTATTCATTATTTAGGCTTAAAGCGTAAGGCGTAAGGCGTAAGACTCATGGCTAGTGACTAAATTATGTCAAATGTTTTCAATGCCTTTCGTTAATAATTAATAACTAATAATTGCTAATTAACTGCAGCGCGTCTTTAGCAAAATACGTAGCGATCAGGTCGGCTCCGGCTCTTTTAATGGCCGTCAATGTTTCCAGGATGGCTTTGTTCTCGTCCAGCCAGCCCATTTTAGCTGCCGCCTTTACCATGGCATATTCGCCGCTGATATTATAGGCACTAACGGGAACGCGCACTGCATTTTTGACTTCCCGTATAATGTCCAAGTATGCGAGTGCAGGTTTCACCATAACGATATCGGCGCCTTCTTCCACATCCTGTATTGCCTCTTTGATCGCTTCGGTCCGGTTGGCATAATCCATCTGGTATGTTTTCTTATCGCCAAATCCCGGAGCGGAATCCAGTGCATCACGAAAGGGGCCATAAAAACAGGATGCATATTTTGCGCTATATGCCATGATGCCTGTTTTACTTAATCCATTTTTTTCAAAAGCATTCCGGATCGTGCCAATGCGACCGTCCATCATATCACTGGGTGCTACAAAATCAGCTCCCGCTTCGGCATGGCTTAAACTCATTTGCACCAGGGCTTCTACGGTTTCATCATTTACGATTTCACCATCTTTCACAATACCATCATGGCCGTAAGAAGAGTAGGGATCCAGTGCCACATCGGTCATGAGCAGTATGTCCGGCACGGCGTCTTTGATGGCGCGGATGCTGCGTTGCATAAGTCCGTCGCGGTTCCAGGCTTCCCTGCCCGTATTGTCTTTCAGTTCGTCTTTGCATTTGATAAAAAGTAGTATAGATTTCAGTCCGAGCGCATGGAGCGCTTTCACTTCCTGTACAGTAATGTCCAGGCTGTTCCGGAAATATCCCGGCATCGAAGCAATCTCGTGGCGAATCTGTTTGCCTTCATCTATAAATAAAGGCGCGATAAAGTCCGAAGGGCCGAGCCGGGTTTCTGCGACCATGGATCGGATTGCCGGATTGGAACGCAATATTCTGGAGCGGTTTTGTAAAATCATAATTAAGGTTATTATTTATTTAATTGCTCTTTCTTTGATTTATGTGGCGAATGTGGAATTACGAAAAATGTAAAAAAGTGCGAATTGAAAAAGGAAATGACAATTTGGAAATGAGCAATTCTCCTATTCACAGATTGTCATCTCCACATTTCATTCTCACTTCCTCTCATTTTCACAATTCCACATTCGCCACATTAATGATCAGATTTCTGTCCATTCTTTCGGGTGCAGGCAAACCTGCAATAACTCCTCTTCCGCGCTTCCCGGCTCGGGCTGATAATCATAAATCCAGCGCGCACGTGGGGGAAGACTCATCAGGATGCTTTCGGTTCTTCCGTTTGTTTTTAAGCCGAACAACGTACCCCTGTCATGGATCAGGTTGAATTCCACATAACGGCCGCGACGGATTTCCTGCCATTGGATTTCTTTCTCTCCATAGGGCAGATTCCTGCGTTTATCTGTTATGGGCAGATAAGCTTCCAGGAAAACATTCCCATTGGCTTCCTGAAATGCAAACAACTGTTCCGCCTCAGCATCACCGGCCGGTCGCAGGTAGTCGTAAAAGATTCCGCCAATACCCCGCATTTCTTCATTGCGGTGATGATTGGAGAAATACACATCACAGGCACTTTTATATTTTTGATACAGACCGGCGCCAAAAGGATCCAGTGTTTTTTTTAAGGTCTGGTGAAAATGACGGGCATCATCTTCAAAAAGATAATAGGGTGTAAGGTCGGTGCCGCCACCGAACCAGCGGTCGATAATTTCGTCATGATCATTATACAATTCAAAATATCTCCAGTTGGCATGCACTGTCGGTACAAACGGATTAAGGGGATGAATCACGAGCGACAGACCGCAGGCAAACCAGGATGATCCCTCGATCTTCAGTTGGGTGCGCATGGCGTCTGTTACTTTTCCAGAAACAACAGAGGTATTGATGCCGCCTTTTTCAAATAATTTTCCATTTGTGATTAGCCTGGTTTTACCACCGCCTCCGTTCTCCGGCCGCTCCCAGCGATCTTCCACAAAGCGGGCGGCTCCGTCTGCCTGTTCCAATGCGGTGCAGATGCTATCCTGTAAAACATGAATATACCGGATCCAGCGTTCGCGGAAAAGGAGAGACTGCCTTTCAGAGTGCAGGATTTTATTCATGAGTGCGGGATCTTATTCATCTTTATAATGATGAGAACATGGGTTTTTCCCTGGTTTGATATTTATGATTCTTCACGGTTTCAACAAAAGCTTTCGCATGATCCACTTGAACGTGGGGCAGAATACCGTGGCCGAGGTTGGCGATATACCGCCCGGGCCCGAATCCATCCAGCATTTTCGTTACTACTTTTTTTATCTCCGGAATGGGACTCAGCAATCTTGCGGGATCCAGATTTCCCTGCAGGGTAATCCCGGGTCCGGCCAGTGCACGCGCGGCTTCTGCACGTATACACCAGTCCAGCCCCAGGCCTGAACAACCTGTGGCAGCCATTTCTTTTACAGATCCCCAGGCACCTTTGGCAAATAAAATCACAGGCACCTCCTTTTGCAAAACCTGAATAATCTGCCGCATATATTGTAAAGAAAATATTTCGAAATCATCAGGGCTTAGCAATCCGCCCCAGGAATCGAAGAGCTGTATGATATCTGCGCCGGACTTCACCTGTTGCCTGAGGTAGGCGATGGTGGTATCGGTAAGCATCTGGAGCAGTTTATGCGCCAGTACCGGCTGTGTATAACAGAAGGATTTTACTGAATCAAAAGTTTTTGAGCCCTTCCCTTCAACCATATAACAGAGGAGGGTCCAGGGTGCGCCGGCAAATCCGATCAGCGGAACCCGCTGATTCAATTCCCTTTTTGTTAATCGGATGGCGTCAAATACATAACCCAGTGTCTCTTCCACGTCGGGAACACAAACACGATGCAGATCACTCACCGTTCTGAACGGATCCGGAAGTATGGGTCCCTTGTTTTCGATGAGTTGTACCTCCAGTCCCATAGCCTGAATCACGACCAGAATGTCGGAAAAAATAATGGCCGCATCAACGCCGATCTGATCTACCGGCTGCAATGTGATCTCAGCAGCGAGTACAGGTGTCTGCACCCGGGTGAAAAAATCATATTTATCCCTGAGCACGCGATAGTCTGGCAGGTAACGCCCGGCCTGGCGCATCATCCAGACCGGAGTTCTTTCGGTTGTTTCGCCGCGCAGTGTCTTAAGAATCAAGTCGTTCCTGAATGTATTCATATAACTGGATGTGTGCCCGCATATTCAAGGGCCATATTCAATACAAATGTTTTATCCGCTTCGTGTGAAATGATCACGGGACTGTCCGTATATTTTTTCAGCGAAGCGGCGGTGGTCTGACCCATCGCAAAAATGGTCGTGGACGGCAGCAATTGATTCATCGAAAAAAAACTTTTCACAGCCGTCGGACTGAAAAACAAAATAGCGTCTGGTGAATTTTCGATAAAGACCGGCCTCAGTTTGGTATCGTATACGACGAGTTCACTCAGTCGCACTCCGTTTTTTTTCAATTGATCGGGCAGAATATCCATCCGCTGGTCCCCGCAAAAAAAAACGGCATCCCGGATCCCGTCTGTTATAATTTGATCTGACAAGACCCTGGCGTTGTCAGCTGTATTCAATTCAAATTTTTCACCCAACCATTCTGTTAACGCTCTGCGTGTTTCATGACGGATACAATATATTTTCCAGTCCGGTTTTTTGTTCAGCCGGTTTGCAACCCATTTCACGGCGTGGGCACTCGTGAACACCACGGCGATTTGTTCTGCAGCGAGTCTGTCTGCTTGTATTTTTAATGATTCTTCCTCACGTGGAAGGATTTCAATAAATGGGATCACCCAGAGATCTACTGAATCGGGTATCGGGGGAATCCGTTCATAAGGAATCGATGCCGTGGATAATATGGTATAGCGGCGATCAGGCATGTTGTTTCTTTTCCACCAATTCATTTCCCCCATTGCGTAAGAGCTCATGAGCAGCAGCGGTGCCTAATGGCGCGGCTAGCTCAGTGGAAATTCTTTTTTCTATCGAAAACATTTTCTCTCCCGAATTGTCTAGAAGGTTTCCCCTGAAAATGATTTCATCACCATCCGGTTCAGCGAGGGCACCGATGGGCGTCGAACATCCTCCGAGTAATCCGGCCAAAAAATCCCGTTCAATTTTCACGCAACCGGCCGTGACTTCATCATGCAAGTGCCGGCAGCGCGCAAAAACATCGGTCTTTTTTTCAAGACACACCACAAGTATTGCTCCCTGCGCAGGTGCCGGTATCATCCATTCGAGTTCTATCGCGTTTACCGGACGCAGGCCGATGCGTTCGAGTCCGGCTGCTGCAAAAATGGCTCCCCACCATGTATTGTTCTCCAGTTTTTTAAGCCGGGTATTCACGTTGCCGCGGATGTCTTCGATATGATCATTTGGAAAACGGTGAAGCCATTGGGCCTTCCTTCTTAAACTACTGGAGGCAATGGTGACTTCAGGATGTTGATCCAGTTCGATGCTGTTCAATGAAGGATGAGGTACAAACAAATCAAAAGGATTGTGTCTCTCCAGTACAGCTGCCTCGATAATACCGTCGGGTAATTTTACCGGAACGTCTTTCATGGAATGAACGGCCAGGTCGATCCGGTCGTTCAACAGTGCCTGGTCCAGACCCCGTGTGAAAATGCCCTGAACACCCATGGCATAGAGTGGCGTGATTAGGTCGATATCTCCTTCGCTTTTAATGTGCACAAGTTCCGCATCGATGCCCTGTTGTTTCAACAGAGATTTCACCAGGTTGGCCTGCCATAGGGCGAGTTGGCTTTCCCTCGTGCCGATCCTTAGTTTTTTTGACATGTTATTTGTTTATCATCCCGCGATAAACTCGTTGATCGCTTCCAGATATAAGCAGCCCCGTTGATTTTCCAGGCGCATTTTTGAAGCCATTCCATTGAGCACCCGTTGGATTTTCTGATCCCTGCTGAGGGGACCGGGTAAGACCGGGACCATTTGTTCGAATAAAGGAGAACCATGAATTTCCTGCAGTTTTATTTTCACCTGCCTGAGTACAGGCACATGCTTACGCATTTCATGCCAGTCCATCAGCTCTCTGAGATGGGATTGAATAATAATCCGGGCCTTGGGAACTTCGGCAGCCCGGCGCATCAGGGTTTCATCCTTCAGTTTTGACAGACCGTCTACATCGATCAGCGTGATATCCTGCAGTTGTTCCACTTTTTTTTCAACATTACAGGGAATGGAAAGATCTATTATGATTTTATTCAGTTTGTTATTTTGAAGATCTTCAGCGAGAATGATGGGTTCCGGTGCATCGGTTGCAACCAGCACCACATCAGCCAGACAAAGTTCTTCTTTGAGCGCGCTGAATGAAGCCGTTTTTAAATTAAATGTTGCCGCGAGACTTTCTGCTTTTTCCGGCGAGCGGTTCATCAGGGTAATATGGTTGGCAGGCAGGTAATCTACGAGGTTCTTGCAGGTGATCGTACCGATTTTTCCGGTGCCCAGCAGCAGTATTCTTTTATCCTTCAGCGAATCGGTATGTTCACGGATATATTGAACCGCTGCAAAGGCGACAGAAACAGTACCGTCACTCAGGGAAGTATTATTTTTAATTTCTTTTGAAGATTGTAAGACCTGGTTCAGTGTTCTGTCCAGGAAGCTGTGAATGAATCCTCTTTCCTTTGCAAATTTCATGGCTTTGCGCAGCTGACCCACGATTTCATAATCGCCCAGGATCTGGGAGTCGAGGCCGGCACCTACATCAAACAAGTGCCTGACAGCGTCCAATCCGTTTTTACTGTATGACAATTCTTTAAAAACGGAGGCTGTTCCCTGGGTCTGCGTGCAAAAAAGATTCAGCAGTTGATCTGCATTCTCGGCGATACCATAAATTTCAGAACGATTACAGGTTGATAGGATAAAAAGATCACGCACTTCATACTGCGCTGCCAGCTCCAGAATGCGTTCATATTGTTCGGGTCCTATCGCAAAAGAACCCCGTACTGCAATGTCGGTTTTCTTGTAGTTGATCCCGGTGACAAAAAAATTAGGTAACTCGGTATTTAGGTATCTGGTCATCCTTAAAGTAGAACGTCAAAATTACTTAGTGGGAAGGCTACTGCCCATTTTTAATGTCATAATACTGTCATTTTGCAAACTGATTCTGGTCATGTCAAAAACGGATGAATGTCATGTTGATGGTCTTTTCCATAGGTGTTTCTTATTTACATTTGTAAAATGGCTAATGTAAAAAGAGGGATCATATTAATGAATCTGGGTTCTCCCGATTCCACCGAAGTACCCGCAGTGCGAAAATACCTGAACGAATTTCTCACAGACAAAAGAGTAATCGATTCCTGGCCTGTCCGTAATTTATTGGTTCGTACGGTTATTGTTCCCAGGCGGGCGCCGAATTCTGCGGAAGCCTATCGCACCATTTGGACTAAGGAAGGATCGCCCCTGGTGCAGATCACCCGTGTGCTTGCAGAAAAGTTGCAGTCGGTTATTCCCGAACCTGTTGTCATTGCCATGCGTTATGGTAATCCCGGAATGCAAACGGCTTATGAAGATCTGCTCAAAAAAATTCCTGATCTGGACGAAGTACTGGCCATCCCACTGTATCCGCACTATGCCATGTCTTCCTACGAAACAGCCGTGGAATATGCGAAAGAAATTCACCGGAAAAATAAATATGGATTCAGATTAAAATTCCTCCTGCCCTTTTATCAGGATGCGAAATATATTCATGCGATGGCGGAAAATATGCGGCCTTATCTGGATAAAGGATTTGACCACCTGCTGTTTAGTTTTCACGGTATTCCGGAAAGGCACCTGTTAAAATCCGATCCCACGTTTCATCATTGTCTGCAGTCCGCCGATTGCTGTTCTGTGTCATCTGTTGCGCACCTCACTTGTTACCGGCACCAGTGCCTCCGGACGATGCAGTGTGTTGTTGCAGAACTGGGTATTACAAAGGACAAATACAGTTATTCTTTTCAGTCAAGATTGCTTAGGGATCCCTGGTTAAAGCCTTATACAGATTTCAGATTGCAGGAAATGCCGGCCGAAGGAATAAAAAAACTTTTAGTAGTCTGTCCTTCATTTGTGAGTGACTGTCTTGAAACACTGGAAGAAATTGCCATCCGCGGAAAAGAAAGTTTCCTGGAAGCCGGAGGCAGTGAATACGCCATGATCCCCTGCCTGAATACCCAGCCATTATGGGTTCAGGCGCTGGCCGACTGGATCAGAGAATAGACTATGAGTTATTTTTATATAAAGGCCCTGCACATAATTTTTATCGTTACCTGGTTTGCCGGTATGTTTTATATTGTCCGTCTCTTTATTTATAATACGGAGGCCGCAGCAAAAACAGGCGCTGAACGTGAAATCCTCAGTGCGCAGTTCAGCATCATGATCCATCGTTTATGGCTGGGTATCACCTGGCCTTCTGCAATACTGACTCTAATATTCGGACCCTGGCTATGGATCATGATGGGTGCAACACCGCAGTGGCTGGTTGTGAAAATTATTTTTGTGCTCCTGCTGTATGGTTATCATTTCTCACTGCATATTATTTATCGTGAGCAACGCCAGGGCATTTTCCGTTTTAGTTCCCAGCAGCTCCGCATATGGAATGAAGTCGCAACGCTGTTGCTCTTCGCGATTGTTTTTCTCGCGACAGTCAAGCAGGGAATGAGTGTAGTTTATGGCCTTGCAGGAATGGCTTCACTAACCATCGTGTTGATGTTTGCGATCAGAATTTACAAAAGTGTTAGAGGGAAATAGGGATCGTTTATCGATCCACGATAAACGATCCACGATCAAATAAAAAACCCCTCACAAGAGGGGTTTTTTATAAGGGGCAAAAAGGTGGTCTTTCAGAAACTGGCTTCGAATTGGTGATTTCAGGAATTGGGAAAAAAGTCAATAACTAGCATTGGTTTTTGCAAATGCGATAAAAGGAATTAAAAACGGGAGGTGCGGATTATAATTTAAAAACGTCCAGTGTAAAAAGGAAGGGGAGTAGGAATACCCCCCTTTTTAACCCCTAAACCCTAAACCGTAGAAAAAATTTTTCAGAACCAGAGAATGTCTATTTATTAGATACCATCTCATGGTTTTTTACAGGATCAGACTTCTTTTTTTAAACATAAATTATGCCAAAGGAACGCATTGTGGATAATTGAATATTGTTAATTGCTTGATTATGCTCAACTTCTGCGTAACAATACTTTAAACGATCGTACTCAACCGGTTTATTTACGGGGGTTTATACAGGGAAAAAAACTCCCAAATTCATTAGCTTTGCAGCCATTTTAAATTGTTAATATCTTTCCTTTTTTCTTATTATTTTCCTAACCCATTCATTATTAACAGATCAGTATGGCCGGTCAATACAAAGAATATGAAAAGCTGAACCTGCCGGAGATTGGTCAAACGATAGGCGAACAATGGAAATCCACAGGAGCTTTCCAGAAAAGCATCGATCTACGGGAAGGCAAAACTCCTTTTGTTTTTTATGAGGGCCCACCCAGCGCCAATGGATTACCCGGAATACATCATGTAATCAGTCGCACACTTAAAGACCTGGTTTGCAGGTATAAGACGATGCGCGGTTTTCAGGTTGAACGTAAAGGGGGCTGGGATACCCATGGATTACCCGTGGAACTCGGCGTAGAAAAAGAACTGGGTATCACCAAAGAAGATATTGGAAAAACCATTTCAGTCGAAGCCTATAACCTGAAATGCCGTGAAGCGGTACTCAGATACAAGGATAAATGGGATGAACTCACCCAACGCATGGGTTATTGGGTGGACCTGGAACATCACTATATAACCTTTGAAAATCAATATATTGAAACGCTTTGGTGGATTCTGAAAGAACTGTACCAGAAAGATTTACTGTTTGAAAGCGTGAGCATCCAACCTTATTCCCCGGCTGCAGGAACGGGTTTGAGCTCCCATGAACTTAACCAGCCCGGAACGTACAAGGAAGTGAAGGATACAAGCTGTGTAGCTATGTTTAAAGGGGTAAGAAACCCTGAATCGGCCTTTTTATATGAATATCTGCCAAAAAAGGAGGATGCTGAGCTTTTTTTTCTGGCCTGGACAACTACCCCATGGACCCTGCCATCCAATCTGGGTCTGACGGTTGGGCCGGAGATCGAATATGCACTTGTTCAAACCTTTAACCCATATACGCATCTTCCCATTTTCGTGGTCCTGGCAAAATCACTGATTGGAAAATATTTTAAAGCGGAAGACGAGAATGCCGATTTCAGCAGTTATCAGCCCGCCTCTAAAATACTTCCCTGGAAAAATCTTTTTTCTTTTCCCGGATCCAGGCTCGAAAACTGTCGCTATGAACAGCTGATTCCCAGTGTGGCCGGCAGTCTGGGGCAAATCCGAAGTCTAACGCCAGAAGCAGATCCGTTTCGTATCGTTTGTGGAGATTTTGTTACCACAGAAGACGGAAGTGGAATCGTACATACAGCCCCTGCTTTTGGTGCGGATGATTTTAAAATAGGGAAGAAATATAAACTCGGGATCCTTATCCTGGTAGATAAAGAAGGAAAGTTTGTGGAAGGCGTGGATGAATTCAGCGGAAGATTTGTAAAAAATTATAAGGACGACCCGCATTATGCTGATGTCAATGTGGACATCTGTGTTAAATTGAAAAAAGAAAACCGGGCTTTTAAAATAGAGAAGTATGAGCATACCTATCCGCATTGCTGGAGGACAGATAAGCCCATATTATATTATCCCCTCGACGCCTGGTTCATCAAAACTACCGCGGTTAAAGACCGGATGGTGGAGCTCAATAAGACCATTCAATGGAAGCCTGCATCAACCGGAGAGGGAAGGTTCGGCAACTGGCTTGAAAATATGGTAGACTGGAATCTGAGCCGCAGCCGTTTCTGGGGAACGCCGCTACCGATCTGGAGAACAGTAGACGGAGACGAAGAAAAATGTATCGGTTCGATCGGCGAATTGCTGACAGAAATAGCAGAAGCCAAGAAAGTTTTAGGCGGTTCCGTAAATGCGGACTTCCGGCCTGAGGATCTTGATTTGCACAAACCCTTTGTTGACGGCATCATCCTGGTGAGCAGTAAGGGGAAAAAAATGAACCGCATTCCCGATCTCGTGGATGTATGGTTTGATTCGGGCGCAATGCCCTATGCACAATGGCATTACCCATTTGACAACAAAGAAAAATTCAAGAATAGTTTCCCTGCAGATTTTATTGCCGAAGGGGTCGACCAAACCCGGGGATGGTTCTATACCCTGCATGCGCTGGCAGTTATGTTATTCGACCGGGTCGCCTATAAAACCGTGGTTTCCAACGGACTAGTCCTGGATAAAAACGGTAATAAAATGAGCAAGCGGGTGGGTAACGTGGTGGATCCTTTTAAAACCATCAACCAGTTCGGTGCTGATGCGACGCGCTGGTACCTCATCACGAATGCCTCTCCCTGGGACAGTATGAAATTCGACACGGAGGGCATCAAAGAAGTGCAAAGGAAATTTTTTGGCACTTTATATAACACATACCAGTTTTTTGCCCTGTATGCCAATGTAGATGGATTTACTTTCAAAGAAGCATATATCCCCCTGGCAGAAAGGTCGGAAATAGATCAGTGGATTTCTTCCGCACTGAACAGCCTGGTGAAAAAAGTGATCTACAGCCTGGACGATTATGAACCGACAGTTGCCGGACGGCTGATTGAGGATTTTGTAGACGAAGAGCTTAGCAACTGGTATGTAAGGCTCAGCCGCCGAAGATTCTGGAAGGGGGAATACGAACAGGATAAACGAAGTGCCTACCAGACCTTATATGAATGTCTGGAAACCCTGAGCAGACTAATCGCACCGATATCACCTTTTTTTGCTGACTGGTTATTCCAGAATCTGAATAGTGTAACAGGCAAATTATCTTTTGACTCAGTGCATTTTACCGATTTCCCTAATGTCAAAAATGCGGCGATAAATAGCGATTTGGAAGAACGAATGAAACTGGCCCAGGACGCTTCTTCCCTGATCCTGTCTCTGCGAAAAAAAATCAATATCAAGGTACGTCAGCCGCTGAAAAAGGCGCTGATACTTGTTATAAATCTTGGAATGAAAAGTCAATTGACTCGGGTAGAAGAACTGATCCGGTCAGAAGTGAATATCAAGGAAATTGAATACCTGGAAGCGGACAACGCATTCATCCATAAAAAAATTAAACCCAATTATATTTTACTGGGGAAAAAACTTGGGGCAAAGATGAAAGCAGTCAGCAGTGCACTGGCAGCATTTACGCAACCGGATATCAGCAGGCTGGAAAAAGAAGGTAAAATCCAACTGCAGCTTGGTGAAGAGACGGTAGAAATTGCCCTTGAAGAGGTGGAAATCACCAGTGAGGACGTCCCGGGCTGGATGGTTGCCACCAAAGGACCGTTAACCGTTGCCCTAGATGTGACGGTTACCCCGGAACTGGAAAGAGAAGGTAATGCGAGGGAGTTGGTGAACCGGATACAAAAGATCAGAAAAGACCAGGAATTTGAACTAACCGACCGAATCAACGTACAAATCGGGGGCGCTCAAACATTAGCGGAAACAATAAGAGAATATAATTATTATATTTGCGCGGAAATTTTGGCAGACCGACTCGATTTGGTTGCCGAAATCACGAATGGCACCCAAATTGAAGTTAATGACGTCCCTTTAACAGTGTTTGTCACAAAAAAAGCCTAACCATATGGCAATCAAGAAAAAACCGGTAAAAGCCGTTAAAAAAGTGCAACCCAAAAAGGCCGCAAAACCTGCAGCCAAGAAAGTTGTTGCCAAAAAGCCAGCATCGGTAAAACCTGTAAAGAAGGAAAGTCCTAAAAAACACACACCTGTGGTAAAGAAACCTGTAGCGTCAGCAAGTAAGTCCGCCCATGCAAAACCATCAGTCTCGGCTAAAAAACCGGCCGCAACTGCCCCTCTTGCAAAAAAAGCCTCATCTGTAACCGCGGCTAAAAAGCCCACGGCCTCAGCACATCCGGTTAAACCAACAGCGCATGCTACCCCGGTAGTGCACGCACCAGTTAAACCCGCACAGCCTGTAGCCGCAGCCAAACCCGTAGTTAAAGCCGAAGATAAAAAACCGGTTTTCAAACAACAGGTCAAAAACACTAGTCCCGTTACCGTGAAACCGGAAATCAAGAAGCCGGCGCCGCCTCCTGTAAAAGCGGTTAAGGTGGTCATACCAGAAATTAAAACAAAAACGGTTCGGAAATACGAACCGGAATTTACAAAATCTGTGCTGGACATTCACCAGCAGGATCAAACCGGACCCACCATGAGATATAGTGATGCGGAATTAACCGAATTCAGGGAGCTGATTTCAAAAAAACTGGATTCAGCAAAGAAGGAACTGGCATACCTCCAGGGTTTGATTACCCGTCGTGATGAAATGGGGGGAGATGAAACGGATAACCGTTACATGACCATGGAAGATGGAAGTATGAGTATGGAACGGGAGCAGCTCAGTCAGATGGCGAGCCGTCAGATTACTTTTATCGATCACCTGGAAAAAGCCATGATGCGGATTGAGAATAAGACCTATGGAATATGCCGGGTCACCGGAAAGCTGATCGATAAAGCCAGACTGAAGGCGGTGCCTCATGCCACGCTAAGTATCGAAGCCAAGCAGACGATGAATAAATGATTTAAGCTTAAAGCTTAATGCCTGACGCTTTTGAAAATGGTATATCGTTGATCGTATATCGATTATCGAAAATCGGAATTAGATATACGATTCGTTATACATGATTTGCGATCAGCTTTTCGCGATATACGATAAGCGATATACGATAAGCGATATTCGTCATCCGTTCAGTTCCTGATTCTTAATTCCTCAAATGCAGTCCCGTCTTTTATTAATTTTGATGGCGCTGGCGCTGGGCGCAATACTTCCCATGCAGGCAGCTATCAATGCGCGTTTGGCCAAAACAGCAGGCAGCTCCGTGATGGCTGCGTTTATTTCTTTTGCTGTAGGGACAATTGCCCTGTTGATTTTTCTTATCATCACGGGTCAGTTTCAATTCAGGTTTATTTCTTCATCATCGCCCTGGTGGATTTGGACCGGCGGTCTGATGGGAACTTTTTTTGTTGCAGGCATCGTCATGCTGCTGCCCAGGTTGGGGGTCACATTATCGTTCAGCCTTGTGTTAGCCGGGCAGATGTTCGCAGCGATTTTATTTGATCAGTTCGGGTGGCTGGGTGTAACAGTCAGGGAAATTTCACCCGGTAAAATTATAGGAGCCGTGTTGTTAATTATAGGAGTGGTGTTGATCAGGAAGTATTAGTTGACGGTTGACAATTATTCTGGGATGCTAAATTACTAAAAGCCTTACGCTTTATGCTTGCAGCCTATCTGATTTCCTGCATATCCACAAGTCTCTTATAAAATCCATTCTGAGATACCAACTCTTCATGTGTTCCTCTTTCCACGATCGCTCCTTTCTGTAATACGATGATTTCATCTGCATGACGTATGGTGCTGAGGCGGTGAGCAATCACCACACAGGTTCTGTTCTGCATCATTTTGTTTATAGCGTCCTGCACGAGACGTTCACTCTCCGTATCCAGGGAAGATGTGGCTTCATCCAAAATCAGGATGGGCGGATTTTTTAATACAGCCCGCGCGATAGTGATCCTTTGTCTTTCACCGCCGCTCAGTTTGGAACCGCGGTCCCCGATATTGGTCTGGTAACCATTTTCCTTGAGGCTTATGAACTGGTGCGCATTTGCTACGCGTGCGGCCTGTTCAATATTATTTAATGAGGCATCTGGTGTACCCAGGGCGATATTGGACGCAATCGTATCATTGAATAAAACAGGTTCCTGGGTCACAATGCTCATCTGGCCGCGCAGTGCATGCAGGGAGTAGTCTTTTATGTTGATCCCGTCTACCAATAGTTCACCGCCGGACACGTCATGAAAACGCGGGTTCAGATCGGCCAGGGTAGACTTTCCAGCTCCTGAGGATCCCACCAATGCGATCGTTTTTCCTTTGAGAATCCGGAGGTTGATCTGATGTAATACTTCCACTCCATCATAAGCAAAACTTACATTTTTAAATTCTATCGATTCATTAAATGAAGTAATCGGTTTCGGATTCGCCGGCTCCTTGATCACATTGTCTGCGTGTAAAATTTCCTCAATCCGCCTGATCGCAGCAGTTCCACGTTGGGCATTATAAAATGCGGTGGACAAGGATTTAGCCGGATTAATGATTTGTGTGAAAATGGCTATGTATGCGATGAAACCTTCGGCCTGCAGTGCAAACTTGTGGGTAAGGATCATTTGTCCGCCGAAAAAAAGTATACAACAAAGTACAATCACACCCAATAATTCTGACATGGGAGAAGCCATGTCTCTCCGGAAAATAATTTTGTTTCGGACATGATTCAGGTAATTATTGGTTTTGAAGAATTTTGATCGGAGCAGATTTTCTGCATTGAAGGCTTTAATGACGCGAAGCCCGCCCAGGGTTTCGTCCAGGATGGACATCAGTGTGCCCAGTTGTTCCTGTGCAATACTGGACTGTTTTCTGAGGGAACGGCTGACGCGCCCGATGATGAAGCCGGTTAGCGGCAGGAGAACGAACAAAAAAATGGAAAGCGGAGGGCTGAGAAAAACGAGGGTACCGAGGATGACCAGGATGGTCAACGGCTCACGGAATATACCTTCCAGTGTGCTGATTACGCTCCACTCAATATCGTTGATGTCGTTGCTCATCCGGCTGATGATATCACCTTTGCGCTGTTCGGTAAAAAAGCCCAAGGGTAATTCCAGGATCTTGGAATAGAGGTCGGCACGCAGACGGCTTAATACGCGGTTTCTCATGGGCCCCATGATCCGGTAGGACAGGTAGAGAAAAAAGTTTTTAAAGAAAATCGACAGGATGATAATTACACAAATAGCACCCAGTGCATAAGCGGGACCATGGTCGCGGATCAGGACCCCGAGATGATATTTTATGTATTCCAGTACGCTCGAAGCGGAAAAACTCAGGCTTGGCATTTTATCCGCCATCTTCTCTTTGCCAAAGAGCAATTGCAGGAACGGAACCAGCATGGTGAGTGAAACCAGGGAAAACAAAACGGAAAGCAGGTTGACTACAAAATACAGGACTACATATCGCTTCTGATCACTCAGGTATTTGAGAATCGTCGAAAATCTTTTCATTATTTCTGGATGGTGCGTAAACCCGTAAATTTACACTGAAATCGTCAATGATATGAAAGAAGGTAAGCGGCAAAAACAGGTCAGTGCACTATTGTTGGAAGAATTGAACAGGATTTTTCAAAAGCTGGGGCTGAATATGATCCAGGGCGGGATGGTTTCGATTTCATCTGTAAAAATCACACCGGATCTGTTTGAAGCCAGAATTTACCTGAGTTTTTACCAGGTGGCCAAAACAGACGAAGCGTTGAAACTCATAGAAGACAGGGCCTGGGAAATCAAAAGGGATCTGGTGAGTTCAATCCGAAACCAGTTGAGGAGCATGCCACAGCTCACTTTTTATATCGATGATTCATTGGAATATGTCGACAAAATGGATGCGCTGTTTCGTGAAATCAATGAAGCTAAACCGGATACCGGGTCTAATTCCTGAATTAATATATCTGCATTGAAGTTTCTTTTCGCCTGGCGTTATTTTAAAGCAAAAAAATCGACGAATGCCATTAACATCATTTCCTGGGTTAGTGTCTGCGCGATTATTCTCGGAACGGCTTCCCTGATTGTGGTTATGAGCGTATTCAACGGACTGGAACAACTGGTCAGGTCGTTGTATTCATCATTTTACACGGATGTCCGGATTACCCCTTCTTCCGGAAAGATCATGCGCGTTCCGTACGCCAGTCTCGTGAAACTCTCGCACACGCCCGGCGTTGTCGGTTATGCATTAACGATAGAAGATCAGGCCCTGCTTCAGTATAATAACAACCTGCAGCCGGTGATGTTGAAAGGTGTCGACGATCAGTACAAAAAAATAAACGGCCTCTCCCAAAATATATTTAAAGGGGAATATCGGCTGGGAAATCCGGAGCATCCGGCCGCTGTGCTGGGATCAGGTGTGGAAAACTCGCTGGAGTTGGAAGCCGATCGTTCTCTGTCGCCCATGACTGTTTACCTCTTCAGGAGTGGCTATATTAATCCTGCTGACCCCGAATCGGCGGTTCGTTCCGAACCACTCCTGTCTTCCGGAACCTTCAGGATTCAGGAAGATTTTGATGAGCATTATGTTATTACCAACCTGGGATTCATGCAACGGATGATGGGGTTGGACTCCAATCAGTACGGCGCTATTGAAATTGCCGTGGGCGGGGGTTCCGCGAACCAAGAATTGAAATCTTCGTTACAGGCTGTTTTCGGTAATGGCTTTTTGGTGCAGACGCGCGATGAACAAAACCAGACTTTTTTTGGTGTTATGAAAATGGAGAAATGGGTCATTTATATTGTGCTGACGATAATCCTGGTCGTAGCAGCATTTAATATGGTTGGTGCGCTGACCATGCTGGTTTTCGAGAAGAAAAAGGACATACAGATTCTGAAAGCTTTGGGTGCCGATAACCGGCTTATCCGGCAGATATTTATGAACGAAGGTCTCTTGCTGGGTATCCTGGGCGGTAGTATTGGTTTTGGGCTGGCGATCTTGCTTTGCTGGATGCAGGTAAACCTGAAACTGGTTCCGCTGAACGGGAATTTCCTGATTGATTACTATCCCGTAAAATTAATACCCGGCGATTTTATCCTGGTAGGAACCACCATTCTCATCGTAGTTCTTCTGGCTTCCTGGCTGCCGGCAAGAAAGGCAGCTTTACAGCCGTTTGAACTGAAAACCTGATAAGCAAGTATGGGAGTATGAGAGTATGGGAGTCCGATTGTTAGTTATTAAAAGTATGTTGTTAGTATAAATACCCTCACACTCCCATACTCTCATACTTGCTTTAGTAGTCTCCAATCGTTTCCGGTAATTGCGCTAGAGCCCGTTTTAGCTGTTCGTCGCTTGGGGCAATACCGTGCCAGCTGTGGTCATTTTCCATAAAATCAACGCTCTTACCCATAATAGTATGCATGAGGATACCGATGGGTTGCCCTTTTCCAGTCAGGGATTTGGCTTCTCTGAGGGTAGCCAGTAATTCATCCATGTCATTTCCATTGGTTTCCAACGTTTTCCAGCCAAAAGCATCAAATTTCTGACGGATATTGCCCAAATTCATGACCTTATCCGTT
>JBGPBW010000058.1:0-22190 GCA_041481385.1 Puia sp. | reverse complement strand
CGAATACTGACCAGGTAACCATAACTGTTAACCCTGGTGTTGGTAAGGTGAATCTCCCGCCTGTAGCAGTTGCCGGGCTCAGTGATACTATTACTTTACCTGTTAACACATATACACTGGATGCGAGCGGTTCCTCCGACCCTGATGGAACAATTGATACCTATCAGTGGACGCAGATCAGCGGACCTAATACAGCGGGCAGCTCATCTATGAGCAGCGCTCAGGTTAGCTTAAGTAATCTGCAGCCAGGAGAATATGAATTCGAACTCACAGTAACAGACAACAGTGGTGCCTCTTCAGTCGCTAATATGCACCTTACGGTAGATCAGGGTTCTACCACGAGCGATAAGTTGGTCGTGTTCCCGAATCCTGCGCACAATTACATTACCGGCAAAGTCACCAGTACGGTTACAGGATCCGTAAAGATTTATGTCTATGACATGAATGGTAAACTGGTAGCCATAACAGAAGCTGAAAAATATAGCGACGTGTTATACAAAACTTTTGACATCAGTGGTCTGGCTCCTGGCATGTATTCAGTGCAAATCATTATTGCGAACAGAAAAACGATGGTAACCAAGTTTATTAAATATTAGTATTCAGGTTTTTTCGGACTATTCAATGACCCGCTCCGGCGGGTCATTTTTTTATTCCCAAATGAGATAACTGCACCCTTATTACTGAAGCTTTGTTACCGAAATATAATTAACTAGTTTTGGAAGGGCAGTTTACCCGGACCTGCACAAACTGAAATGAAAGCCCTTTACGTCATTTTGTTCATTGTTACTACGATTTCTTTTTTTTCCTTTATTGGAAAACGGAATAACGCTTACGGTGATTTCTATTTCACTCAACTCCGGGAATTTAAATTACAACAGACGGCATTAGAGCAGACCCTGGCCGCTGCAAACCTGTCTTCGGAAGAAAGTATTTCTGCAGTCCACAAAGTGATTGAAGAGTCCCGCTTAAAACTGAAGAATATTGATTTCTGGCTTCGCTATTTTGAACCCAATGCTTACCGGAAAATAAATGGCCCTCTTCCTGTTGAATGGGAAAACGAAGTGTTTGAGAAATTTGAAAAGCCGTATAGAAGGGAAGGAGCGGGTCTTTCTCTTATAGAAATATCTATGAATCAGCCGCCCGTGAAAAAAGATTCGCTGTTGGCCCTGGTTAGCAAAAGCCTCGAATCAATTAAGACATTTGAAGCAGATTCCATAACCGGTCAGCTAAAGGTATACCGTCATTTTTTTCTTGCCAACCGCCTGTACCTGCTGAATCTTGCGGCTATTTATACAACGGGTTTTGAATGTCCCGACACAGCTCAAGTAATCCCGGAGCTGTATTCCATGCTGCATGGAACAAAAGATATCTATGACCATTATAATCTGAGTTTTCCTGAATTTCCTTTGTCGGAAGATTACCTGGATCTGTATGATAAAGCAATGGTTTTTGTGAAAGAGCAATCTGCAGGATTCAGCGGATTCGACCAGTTCAACTTCATCAAAGATTATATAAATCCGCTGTTTGCATTAAATCAGCAATTCATCAATGCCTATAATGTGACCTCGCTGAATTTCAATGATTATACTTTAAATAACCGGGCGTTTTCCATTTTTGATAAGTCCCTGTACACTTCACAAAATATTAAAGGGATTTATTCTATGGTACAGGATGAAAAAACACTTGGAGAAATCAGGTATATCGGCAAACTTCTTTTCTATGATCCAATCCTGTCCGGAAACAATATTAGGAGTTGTGCTTCCTGCCACAAACCCACCCAGTACTTTACAGATACTACGGTTAATACGCCGTTCCAGTTTGACCATCAGCAACGACTTCCCAGAAATGCGCCCACTCTGATCAATTCCGTATATAACCACCTGATCATGTTGGACGGCAAACACATATCCCTTCAGGCACAGGGAAAAGATGTGATGACCAATCCGGCCGAGATGAACAGCAATGAAAAGGAACTGTTGCGAAAAGTGTTAAGCTGTAAGGAATATAAAGATGCATTCAAATTATTCCTAAAGAGTACACCTGAGGAAAAGGAAATCACGATGGATCATATTGCATCTGCTATTACCTACTATGATGGGAGCTACAGTCGTTTTTATTCTCCGTTTGATGAATCTATGAATCACGGTTCCCCTTTGGCTGAAGAAGTGAAACGTGGATTCAATCTGTTTATGACCCGCGCAAAATGTGCAACCTGCCATTTTGTTCCCAATTTTAACGGAGTAAAACCTCCTTTTATTGGGTCAGAATTTGAAGTGCTGGGCACTCCGGAGGATACGCTTTTTACAGCAATTAGTCCGGATAAGGGCCGTTGGCTGGTCAATCAGGCACCGGAAACTCTTCATGCATTCAGAACCGGTTCGATCCGGAACGCATTATACACGGGGCCATATATGCATAACGGCGTATTTAAATCTCTGGATGAAGTCATAGACTTTTATGATGCAGGTGGTGGTCTCGGGAAAAAAATGCATATTGACAACCAAACACTTTCCGGAGATTCATTGAAACTAAATACCAGAGACAAAAAAGATCTGCTCGCCTTTATTTATTCTTTGAACGAAGACATCATTTTCGAAGAACCGCCGGCGGCTTTGCCGGCTTCATCTGATAAAAAACTGAATACCCGTAAAATAGGCGGTGAGTATTAGGATTGGATATAGATGATTGAATTGCTTTTTTCGACAAGTCAGCATCCTGCAAATTTGGTATATTGGAACTCGTGACGGGAAACCGAGTATACTAAGCCCATTCACCAAATAAAAATGATGAAACATTTATTTCAGATCTCCCTCTGCATGATCCTTTTTTTTCTTTCTGCAGGAGCTCAGCACCTTTCGCAGGCCGTTTTACACGAAACCTGGAAAGCTTCCTGGATCGCTGTTCCAGGAGAATCTTCTGGCGGTTATGGTGTTTATCTGTTCAGGAAATCTTTCATTCTGAACAATAAGCCGGATTCTTTTTTTATTCAGGTTTCTGCAGACAACCGCTACAAATTATACGTAAACGAAAAACAGGTGTCGCTGGGCCCCGCCAGAGGTGACCTGGAACACTGGAATTTTGAAACACTGGATATCGCGCCATTCTTGCATACCGGATTGAATATTCTTGCGGCCGAAGTTTGGAATGAAGGAAGATGGAGGGCCGAGGGGCAAATTTCCCTGCGAACCGGTTTTATTCTGCAGGCTGCGGGCGAAAGCAACGGAATGATCAATACCGGCAGTAATTGGAAATGTATGCGGGACTCCGCATTCGGCCCGCTTCCATTTAAGATCAATACCTATTATGTTGCCGGACCCGGAGAGCTGGTCAACCTAAATGAACAGATCAATGGATGGAAGAAGACAGATTTTGACGACAAGACCTGGAAAAATGCGGAAATCATCATGGATGGCATGCCGGAAAACATCAACGGTGGTTACGGTACCATCCCCGGCTGGCTGCTGAAGCCCTCGGTTATTCCTGGTATGGAATTAAAAAAACAGCGTTTTGCAAAGATTGTTCGTGTTGAAGGGATCACCGTATCAGATAGTTTTCCTCATTTCAAAACATCCATAAAGATTCCGGCACATCGTTTAACAACAATCATATTGGATCAGGGTTTCCTGACCAATGCCTATCCTGAAATTATTTTTAGTGGTGGAAGGTCCGGAGCAGTCTCTTTGAGTTATGCCGAAGCATTATTCACACAGTATCCGGCCAAAGGAAACCGGAATGAAACAGAAGGAAAAATTTTCATTGGTCGTAAAGACAGCCTTTTGTCTAACGGGGAAGCACATCAGTTTTTTACCACCCTGAGTTTCCGGACTTACCGTTATGTGCAGATTATGGTGCGTACCGGGGATGACCCCCTGACCATTGAGGATATATCCGGAATGGAAACCGGTTATCCCTTTCAATTGAATGCCCTGCTGACGGCGGATAATCCGGAACTCAGCAGGATGTTCGAAATCGGTTGGCGAACGGCAAGACGATGCGCCATGGAAACCTATATGGATTGTCCGTATTACGAACAATTGCAGTATATCGGGGACGCGAGGATCCAGGCAATGATTTCTTTATTTAACAGCGGCGACGAACGACTGTTGCTAAATGCGATGAATGAAATGGATGAGTCAAGGCGCCCGGAAGGTGTGACGCTCAGCCGCCATCCTTCGTACACACCTCAGTATATCCCTACTTTTTCTTTATGGTATATCGGGATGCTGCATGATTATATGATGTATGGAAGGGATAGCAGTTTTGTAAAAAACAAACTTCCCGGAGAAAGGCAGATTCTGCAATATTTCAGAAATTACCAGGAGCCGGACGGATCACTTAAGGGCGTTCCTTACTGGATGTTTACCGACTGGGTGGAAACCAGGGGCTGGAAATCCGGCGTAGCGCCCATGGGTAAAGACGGTAGTTCCTGCGTACTCGATTTGCAACTTTTATGGGCCTACCAGTTGGCTGCCGATCTGGAAACGCGATACGGTATGACTTCGATAGCCTTACTATATAATCAATATGCAGCGCAACTTAAAAAAACCATCGTGCATAAATACTGGGATGTTTCCCGGAGCCTGTTTGCAGATGTACCGGAAAAAGATTTTTTTTCGCAACATGCCAATACGCTGGCCATCCTGACCGGATTATCCGAGTCAGAAAATGCAACCACTCTGGCCAAACTGATCCTGTCAGATACGAGCCTTGCACCCGCTTCCATCTATTTCAAATATTATCTCCACCAGGCATTTGTAAAAGCCGGTCTTGGCAACGACTATCTGAATTGGCTTGGTCTGTGGCGGGAAAATATCAGCATGGGTATGACAACCTGGGCTGAAATCCCGGATATAAATAATGCCCGGTCTGATTGCCATGCCTGGGGAGCAAGTCCGAATATTGAGTTTTTCAGAACCGTACTCGGAATTGACAGCGACGCACCGGGGTTTACCAAAATCATCGTTACGCCACACCTGGGATCACTTAAAAAAATCTCCGGGGAAATGCCGCATCCCCGGGGAAAAATAAAAGCGGGGTATCAACTGGACGCCGGACAATGGCAGATTCAGATCGATTTACCGGAACACATTTCAGGTGATCTGATCTGGCAGGGGAAAAAATATCTGCTGCATGAAGGATCGAATCATTTTACATTTAAAGCATAGCACCTGATGTCCGGCGCCCGGTGCAGTCCGGGATGCCGGTATTCTATCATTCAATAGAAAAACAAAATAACTTCGCAAAAAAACTCATTCATGGATTTGAAATGCACCATTTGCGGTTCACCATTATACAACACCGATCGCTGCATAAGCGAATTCAGTTATCATTGTTCGTCGGAAGCGGCAAGGTTTTGGGACTGCGATCGGGGAACCAAGGAAGAAAAAAAAGCAAAAGATCACTGGGATTTGTCGAGACAGGAAATCCCGAACAACGCCATGAACAATATTCCTTGATATGAGTTTCATCGATGAACTGGTGATGCGAACGGATCTCAGACCCGGGGATATAGAAAAGGTCATTCATCTACACGGGAAATTATATGAACGGGAATATCAATACAGTTCAGCGTTTAAGGATTATGTATCCCGGGGTCTTCATGAGTTTCATCAGCAATATGATCCGGGAATAGACAGGGTTTGGATATGTGAATACAACAAACAAATGATTGGTTTTCTGTTGCTCATGCACAGGCCGGACCGGCTTGCCCAGCTTCGCTTTTTTATCTTGGCTCCGGAATTTCGGGGAAAGGGTTTGGGGAAATTGCTGATGGACCAATTTATGCGTTTTCTGAATGAAGCGGATTATCGCGGAGCCTATCTCTGGACAACTAACGAGCAAATACAAGCTGCGGTCTTATATTGCCGGTATGGATTCAGGCTGACAGAGGAAAAGGATTCAACAGCATTTGGCAAGCTTTTAAAAGAACAGCGGTATGATTATCTGATATGAAACCGAGGTCATAACAATTTTTTTCGCCGGGCTCCGGTTTGAATAATTCTTTCAAATATCACAACAGTGCCTATTCCCGACGTGTAACAAATGATGTCTGCCCAGGTGAAATAGTTACCCAGCAGGATAAACGGGACAGAGCCTGGCCGAAATCCGAGCCTGTCGGCAAAATTAAAATACTGCAGTATTTCAATCCCATAGGAAAACAACAGCACAGAAATGCAGGTCATGAGTATGGAAAGTCGGGTGAAACACCGAAGAACGGTATACAGCAGGATGACGACCAGGAAGTCTCCCCCATAAGGCCGGATAATCCGGTCCCTGGCATAACGGGCAATGAGTATTTCAATTCCCATAAGTATCGACCCTAAAACAAAATATTTTTTATTGAATTGAAAAAATGTTGATCGTGTTTTCATGAGTTTCGGTTAACGTAATGTTTATAGTGATTCCAGGGCAAAAGCTGTTACACCACTTAATGTAAGTGCCGCGATAAACAATAGCGTCCAGTTACGAATCGATCTTCTCAAAGAGATTTCTGATTTCATTTTACTTGGCCTGACTGAATGATAATTGACTAAATATTTAATAATTACATTTCCAAATTTTCAAATTTCCAAATTAGTTTTTCCGTACCAATTCACTTTTTTACTCGCCTGCATGGTGATGGCCAGGATGATAAAGAGCCCAATGCTTCCTACCAGTAGTGCTGTATCTTCCAGACGGATCAAAACAAATATGAATCCATACAGCAGGGTCAGTACGCCACTGAAAATGCCTGCTGATTTCCAGCTCCGGAAATGGCCTCGGGCATAAAAGCCGATAAGCAGTATGGTACTCAGGGAAGCGATCAGGTAAGCAAAATCAAATGGTATAAATTCACTGATCGCTAATAAAAGACTGTAGAAAATAACCAGTCCGAGTCCGATTAACACATACTGTACAGGATGTATTGGTTTTTGTTGCATAAGCTCGATAATGAAAAACAATGAAAACGTAAGTCCAATCACCAGTATGGCATATTTGACGGAGCGGTTGGTTTTAGCATACTGATCCGCAGGCTGAACCATCGTAACACCAAAAGCCAGGGACGATTCATCGAACTTGAAATCCCTCAGTACCGTTCCAAACGGAAGATTGGCTTTATTAAATGACCAGCGGGCTGAAAAGCCATGATCCGAAATGGTTCTCTCGCTTGGAAGGTTATTGCCGTCAAAACTGGGATTTGGCCAGGCCGACTGAAGTGCAAAACTACTATTGCCGCTGAGCGGAACAAAATGGAGCATGCTGCTCCCTTTTATTTTTATATTCAGATGATAGGGAAGGGGTTTACCCAAATCGCCAGCAGTGATTGTTATGGGCGCAGAAAGTCCTTTCTCATTGATTTCATTTGCCGGCAGTCCCGGAGACAGTTCATTGTCGCTTCCGTTGAACCAGACGATCATTTTTTCTTCTATCCCCTTGAAATCAGAAATACCGAAACAAATCCTGGCGTCCTGCCACAGGATACGATCCTGGGGGATGTCTTTGTGAACCTGTAAAACAAAATTGCCTTTATCAGCAAGTGCTGCATGATACAACAGCACTTTATAAATGGATCGCAGTCTGGTTTCTGTTTCTACATTTCCGGTGACCTGTTTTTCATCCGGAATGATCAGCAAATGCTGTTTTACTTCCACGGGTTTATTGTAGGCGTCCTGGGTAATGGTCGTATAAGGCAGGTAGATATAAGGTCCTGTAAGGGTTTGCGCCTCAGCCCACCGGCTGTTTACTTCTTTTACAACTGTCTGCTGCCTAGCCTGCCTTTCATCAACCAGGTTGTTGATAAACAGCGTAGGGATCATCATTACCCCGATGAGGATGGCAGTAATGACTCCCTTGACCAGGATTTTATTAGACGGATTCTGATTGCTCTCGGAAGAATAACCTTCCGGATTCTTTGTAGGTTCCATACTGATGTGTTGATTTGGTAAAAAATGTATTGGTGACTGTTGAAAATAATTTTGCATCTGGGCTTTAGAGAGCAACAGTGAGATCAGGGAAATGGCAAACAGCAGACCGCCAGTACCGCCCAGTACTTTGATGATACCTAACCAGCCGTCCTGCTGATTCCGAACGATTAGAAAAAACAGCATTGCACCCGCAACGCCATATATCAGGGAACAGCCGACGCAAACCAGCATAACCATAATAAATCGATCGGCGAATGCAGTTGCCCGCCTGCGGATAAAGGGTAATAACAAAAACAGGACTCCAAGCACGGGCAAACTACCAATCGCAGCGCAAAAAATAGCCGGAATGATGACCCAGGAAAGACCGGCCGGGAAAAGGAAAAGACATATAAATAATCCGGCGTCAAAAAGAACATAGGATAAAAACCAGATCCTGGCGGCCAGCAATAATGTTTCTTTCTTGTTCTTCATATTAAAAGTACTTTGAAATACAAAGTATATAATTAAAAAAAATCACTCCATGGATCTGATCATTTTTTCCAGTGCGTCCAAATGACTTTTAAAGGCTTTCTTACCGGCATGGGTAAGCGCATACACCGTATTGGTTTTTCTTCCGATAAATCCTTTTTCAACCAGGATATATCCGGCTTCTTCCAGGGTTTTGAGGTGGCTGGCCAGATTGCCGTCCGTTACCCGGATGAGTTCCTTGAGATCGTTGAAATTTGACCGGTTGTTCATAATCAATGCACTCATAATACCCAAACGGATACGACTGTCAAATACCTTATTTAATTGTTCGATCGGATTTTTCATGTACTATTCTGCATTGACTTCATGACGGACCGGCTCAGCGCCCGTTTGATATTGTCGGTCGTACTTCCACCACATGGCCGCACCGTAAATAATATGAAGTATTCCAAAACCCAGAGACCAGAAGAGGAGCTCTTCATGAATTACCCACAAATTGATGATGCCAAGAAGAATTTCTCCATAACCAAGCCACCTGACTTCACCCATAGTGTATTTGCTGCCATTCACGAGCGCCAGCCCGTAAAAAATCAGAGCAGCAGGGGCAAGCAGTTCATACTGTTTCAGATCGATCAGCCTCCAGATGAAGAATCCGCCGGCCAGCATGGGAAGCATGGTATTCCACAACAGCCTCCGGGCCGTCGAACCCCAGATGGCAACACCTTCTTTCCTGCTTTTGAGATAGGTGAAGAATGTGGCCAGTACCAATGCAGCTGTAAAAGTAAAAATCGCAATCAGCATCAGGTCAATCCTGAGCATGAACGGGTAGGCCGAGTTCCGCAGATAATCTACCTGATAATAATGCTGAATGCTTTTTTGGGCAAACCCGGCTCCTATAAGGGCACAAATACCCGCCGAAATTCCGCTCCAGCCACTCAGGCTGATGAAGCGACTGCTTCGTTCCATCATACGCTTGATGTCCTGTAAGGTTTCGAGATCCCGGCTTGTATTCGGCATATAAAAGTACTTTGAAAAACAAAGTAAACACATAAATCGGTTACCTGCAAATATTTGGTAAAAAAAGGTTTGGGCACTGAAATACCGGACCTGTCTGACTACTTCTTTTGGAATATTTGAGACCGCCATTTGAATTCGGGCAGGAAGAGTAAGAGTGAGAGCACCTTTAATATATTGCTTTCAGTTTCCCATTCTGGGAAGATCGGTTGCTGGCTAAACCGAAATGATCCGAATCAAACGGTATTTCATTTTCATTAACATGTTGAACAGGCCACCCGGTTTTGCATTTGCAAAAAAATGATTATTTTCATCCGGACCGAAAACCTTCAGTATGAAAAAAATCACTTTCGAAATATTGGTTATCACGTTGTTCTTTTCCTGTACCAAGGATTCGGTTACAACACCCTCCATCAATATTGCCAATCTTCCCAAGGCGTATGTCCGTTATTACGCCAGCGATCACAAGATTTCTTACCGCGTCTATAAATATGATTCCAATGATAATCTGGCCGGCATATCGCTCAGAACGAATGACACGGTTGGCGGAACCGTAAATGTTGATTCTGGGTCTTACTACTTTAATGTAGACCAGACCGCCAACCTGCCGACCGGTTATACTTCGATCTACAGGAAATCAACTGATACAAAGGCCCAGGTGGAAACGCATACCTTGTTTTTCAATAGTCAGAAGCAGGTAGTTAAAGATTCGGGAGTTGCGGTCATTTCGGGTAATAATCCAAATCTCCCCACAAAATATTATACCTATACGGGTAATTCGGTAGCGCGGGATTCCTGGATACACTCGGCCGCGGGATGGAATATGTTTTTAATCGACAGTCTTCTAATCACGGGCGGTAACGTCTTCCATTACGCACAATACTCCAACGGTGGTTCGGGTAACAACTGGGTGGTATCGGGCCAATGGTGGGTTGGAATTTATTCCACCGAGGCCAATCCCTTTTACGATAAAGGTCTTTCTTATAGTTTTGGCGGTTATCTGCTTCTCGAAGGCATTGAAGATTTTCTCTCAAAGAATATAGCCAACGACATTGGTTTTACTTTCACTAAAGACAGCAAGGGGAGGGTCGTCTCAGGTCAGGCCCCGGATGGCAGTTATATGCAAATTACTTATCAATAAGGAATCAGCGCACCGGTAACTTAATTTAAAAGTTGAAATTGCTGCTAAAAAGTATCCCAAACCGGGATACTGCAGGATGATCGAGATAAGTAAATCTTTCAATGAAATCTATACGCAGAAAGGAGAAAATATTATAAATCCCGAATCCGGCTTCCAGATAAGGCTGACCGTTTAAGGGAAATGTAGACGTGACACCGTCAGTAGTGGGGAACAGCATCTGATTCGGGTTATAGGCCGGATTGTTCTCATTCCTTAAGCCGCCAAATAAAATCTTTGCGGTAATCAGTTCCCTTAGTCTGAGTTTTTTAAGGAGCGGAATTTTATTGAAAAAGAATCCATTAAAATAATGATCAATATTCAGGCCCACATAATGGTCACTGACAAATTCTTCAACATTCATCAGGTTATAATAATATTCGCTGTAAAAATATGTCCTGTT
This sequence comes from Puia sp., assembly GCA_041481385.1. Classification (GTDB taxonomy): domain Bacteria; phylum Bacteroidota; class Bacteroidia; order Chitinophagales; family Chitinophagaceae; genus Puia. The sequence continues at coordinate 11,224 of JBGPBW010000058.1, read as the reverse complement.
GGCAGGATGGATAATAAGCAGGGGAAAAGGCAGGGTGCCATACAGATAACTCGCATTCAATCTGATATCCGAGAACCCGATCGGTGAAATCATTACCCGTTTGCTCAGATTGAGGCGGTAAGCATCGTAATTGTATTCGCCACCATACAGTCCTTTGATTCCCCTTGAATATTGAAAAGAGATCACCGGAAATTTATTAATAATATTTCTTCGGGCTCCCTTGCTTTCGAAAAACTGTTCGTTGGGTGCCCAGCGAAGTGACAGGGATATGCTGCCCGTCGTAATTTCAGGAATCGTGTCGTATTTTGAAGGACTGGGTTCATTAATAAAAGTGAGTGACCCGGCGGGTTGTTGTTTCCAGTATTCCGTTCCGATTATATAGGAAATATGATTTCCGAACTCATGAACCCAGGATAAGCGGAATATATGGCTATAGAGCCAGTTATTATTATATCCCCGGTTAAATGAAGTCAGGAAGGTATTACCGCTGGAAAAAAGGTCTTCCTGTCCCGGATTCTTTATATCATACATATAACTTGCCTGCAGGTAGTTAAACGGATATTTATAGATGGAGTGATTGTTGAAAGAATAGGACAGGGTCGCTTTATATTTAAACATTTGGTCTTTGAATCCGTAACCCAGGTATCCGTCTGCGAATATCCTTGTGCTTAGTCTATAATTAGTACGCCCGCCAAATTGCAGGCGCTGTCCTTCCACTGAATTAAAAGAGTAAAAGGTCCTGATCGGACCAATATCAAATTTTCCGGCAGATTTATATCCCACAAAATAAAGGGTAGCCCAGTCCATAAACCGGTTATAGGAACGCGAATTTAAAAGACTGTCTGCATTGGTATAGGTTTTTGATTCGGACTGGCTAAGTGGCAAAGGCCGGTTGTCTTCCCAGAACAATATAGGCTGATTTGAATTCCCTGGCAGGCTGTCCACTGCAGCCCCGTGAAATACGGGGTCGGATAATACGGAGTCTGAAAAATGAAGAATTGTAATCTTTCGTTCTCCATATAATCCGGGACTCTTAGGCAATGGACTGAAAAACGCCGAAGTTTGTGATTCGGCCAGGTAATAATGAGTGGAAGAATCTTTTTTAAACTCCTGCTTAATCTGGAAATTCCGGATATAGTTGAGGTTGACGTGTTTACTCACACCCAATTCCACTCTTGAAACAGCATATTGTCCGCTCAGGCTGACGTAGAGATAACCGCGGAAAAGCAGATCCTCAGGATTACGCGGCGTAAAATAAAGCTTTACAATTTTTTCACCGTTTTCAATCAGCGTGTCGCGGATAAAATACATGTAAAAAGTCGGGGCGAGATTAGCAATCGGACTGGTGAATTGCATGGTAAAGGCGGTGATCGAATTATCATAGATATTGATGTCGTCATAGAGGAAATGCAGGGCACCGCTTATACCGCGCATATCAATATAAGGACCATAATTCACAGATTTAAGGGCAGTGATAATTTTTTTTCTGTCCCGCGGATCTTTTCGGTAATAATTTTGGGACATGATTTCCTGCAGGTATATGGAATTCAGTTTTTTTCCGGGGACTATCGTGGAGTCTGTATTTTCAAAAAAGAAATGTAATTTTTTCAGCGCAAAATTATTGGTAATATTTCCCCAGGGGCCGTCCGTGAACATTCGGATTTTCTCATATTGTTCAGCGGATGAATAAGAAAACGCCTCAGGGCTGTTGATGGCTTTGTGGCTTATTACCTGTTTGATCAGTTCAACAGCTGGGTTATTTTTATTGGAATATATTTTTCTTCTGGCATTTACAAATACGTCTTCCAGTTCTGTATATGATTTGGAAAGCAGAATGATCAGATCCGGGACCGGTTCATCTGAAACCTCCTGTATTATGGTACTATATCCAGTATAACTGAAAATTAACTGATGCTCGCTTTTATCCAGCGTGATTGTAAAATATCCTTCGGTATTGGTAAGTGATCCGTGCCTGTTGTTACTGACCGTTATGCTAACATTTGGCAATGGATCCTGGGTGTCGGAGTCGAGCACCCTGCCCCGGATCGTTTTTGTTTGTGCAGTACAAAATGGCGAATACAGCAATACAAGCAGCCATATAACGATGCTTCTGAAAATCTTTGCTTGTGGAAAATGATTTCCCCTGCTAATGCTTCGTAACGACATGTCGATTACCCACCTTAGGCAAAGGTACAAATAGTGCAGTCCGCTTTCTCCGATACAAAAACCATCCCCCTGTTCATTAATTTAATTATCAGGTATTGGTTAATTTGTGTTAAAATATTTTCAATGCAGGAGACGATCCGACAGCTTTTCCCAGAATTCGAACCCGGACTCCTGGAGGAGATATACAGTTTTGCCGAATTAAAAGAAATAAAAACCGGAGAAATGCTAATGAGAACCGGGCAGTATTTCCGGTCAACCATGCTGGTAGTCAGTGGTCTGATAAAAGTCATTCGGGAAGATGAGGATGGCAACGAGTATTTCATGTATTATTTGGAACCCGGCCAGGCTTGTGCTCTGTCCATGATTTGTGCTGCCCGTCAGGAAACGAGCCAGCTGATGGGTAAGGCTGTCGCAGATACACAGATTCTTACAATTCCTCTTGGAAATATGGACCGTTGGATGAGTACTTATAAAACCTGGTATCATTATGTATTGGGTTCCTATCGAAACCGTTTTGAGGAAATGTTGCAGACGATTGATCATATTGCATTCCGGAATATGGATGAACGCCTGCTTTTCTACCTTGGGCGCCAGCAGAAAATGTTGAAATCGGACATCCTTACTATTAGCAATACGGAGGTAGCTCAGGAGCTAAACTCGTCCCGTGAGGTTATTTCGCGTTTGATGAAAAAACTGGCTGAACGGGGTAATATCCGTTTACTGAAGAATCAGCAGGTGGAAATCATCCGTCTTGTAACGGCCTAGCGTGATATTGGTCACGTTGATCTGGTTCAGAGAATGGGATATTTGTATGCAATTTGTATTCATGATAACTGACAGCTGCATTCATCGCATAATTCGGAAGTGAACAACTGTACGTGTAATTGTTTCAAATGGCTATCGAAGAATAAAAACCAGACTATGATTAATCTCATCAAAAATTTATTTAACAGGAAAAAAACGGACTTCACCTCACTGATTCGGAACGGGGCAGCGATCATTGATGTACGTACAGTGGGCGAATTCAGAGAAGGACATATCCGTTGTTCAAGGAATATTCCATTAGACAGCCTACAAAGCAGGCTGGGAGAAATAAAAAAACTTCAGAAACCGGTGATTACCGTTTGCCGAAGTGGAGCCCGTAGTAGTACGGCCAGCTCCATCCTGGCATCGGTAGGAGTAACCGTCTATAATGGTGGTGCCTGGAATCAATTGGAAAACAGGATAAAATAGAAATATGGAAAGAATATTAATAGGTTGGAACTTCGTAAGACTGTTTCGGTTGGTTCTTGGGATATATATTACAGTACAATCCGTTATGACTTCTGAATGGATACTTGGCGTTGCAGGTTTATTCTTGACTGGTATGGCTTTGTGGAATCTGGGCTGTTGCGGTATGTATGGTTGTTATCCTGATATTAAATCTAACCCGGTATCGGTTAAAGAAATCATTTATGAAGAAGTGGATGCTCAAAAATAAGTTTGTCATTTCCGGCGTCATTTTGGGTGGCATCGGAGGGTATGCCTATTATCATTTCATTGGTTGTGCAAACGGCACCTGCATGATCAGCTCAAAGCCATTGAACAGCACCCTGTATTTTGGACTGATGGGCGGCCTGTTTATGAACATTTTTAATAAGAAATCCGATGGAGACACAAAACAAACCTAAATCCTTTTCAAATATATTAAACGGCGACAAGCCTGTGCTGGTGGATTTTTCAGCCGAATGGTGTGGTCCCTGCAAAATGATGGCGCCCATACTGAAAGAACTGAAACAAATGGCCGGTGACCAGGTGACGATTCTTAAAGTGGATATAGATAAAAATCCTGCCGTTGCTTCCGCCTATCAGATTCAAAGCGTGCCCACGCTGATCCTGTTCCGTAAGGGAGAAATTAAATGGCGTCAAAGCGGCGTCATTCAGGCCAGACAGCTGAAATCTCTGATTGACCAGGCCACAGTCAATTCCTGAAACACAGTACCGTAAACTCCTGCAATTCTCAGCATCAAATCATCCGATGACGTGATAATAGTCACCTTCGTTGCAGAAGGATAGCTATAATTTTATAATGATAGTATTTTTCATTTTGTAAACGGAAATATATGAAAAAGAATTTGGGATCTGCCGACCGCGTAATCCGCATTCTGCTGGCTGTTGTTTTGGGTTACCTGTATTATAGTAACACGGTCACCGGCACACTGGGAATCGTTTTAGGGATAGTCGCTGTTGTATTATTGCTGACCAGTTTTATCAGTTTTTGCCCCTTATATGCCATTTTAGGTTGCAAGACCAGCAAGAACAAGGAAGTAAAAATCTGAGTGCACGATTTCCGGACATGGCCATTTTACCCCGCGATAAGTCCGGCTTCTGAAGTGCATGTTTTCCATAAATAGTAACCTCCTGATAAATTCAGGACATGGTCAAATCCGTTTTGCTTAAGTATTCTTTGTGTCAGGTATCCCCGTAAGCCGGCTTCACAATAGATGTATATGTTTTTGCCAGCGGGAATATCAGACAGCCTGCCTCTGATTTCATCTACGGGGATATTGACGGCATTTTCAATATGACCGGCTTCGAATTCATCGGGGCTGCGAACATCCAGTAACAAATCTTCAGAACCGATATTTTTTATTTCTTCCCAATAAAATACATTCAACCTTCCCTGCAATATATTTTCTGCAACATATCCGGCCATGTTAATGGGATCCTTTGCTGAAGAATAGGGAGGCGAATAAGCATGCTCGAATTCCGTCAAATCGTAAATGGTTTTTTTCTGTTGTATGAATGAGGATAAAATATCGATTCTTTTGTCCACTCCGTTATAACCTGCAATCTGGGAACCGAGTAACCGGCCGGAATGGGGTGAGAAGGTTATCTGAATCGTCATTTGCTCTGACCCCGGATAATAAGCGGCGTGAGAACCGCTCCGGTTGGTGGAAACAAGATGTTCAATTTTTGCTGTTTTCAGGAATTTACCGCCTGTACCTGCAGTGGCAACAGTCATGTCAAACACTTGTACAATCGCCGTATTAACAGATCCATGATAAGATTGCACATTGCCAAGTGCCACATTATTGGCGCAAATCCTTCCCTGTTTGTTGGCGGGGCCGGCCAGGAAACTGCTCATCGACGCACCAGTGACCGGATTTTCAAATTCAATGGCATCACCTACAGCATATATATCCGGATCAGAAGTCTGTAAATACTCATTTACCCATATTCCCCTGGCAGCACCTGTTTTTAAGCCGGCTTGAACGGCCAGTTTGGTGTCCGGACGAACGCCAATGGACAATAGTACGATGCCTGATTTTATGATTTCTCCATTACTTAAAGTGGTTAGTATACCATCATCCGTTTTAGCAAAACTACTCACCGCTTTTTCTAATTGAATCACAACATTCTTGGAACGAATATGCTGTTGTATCAAAGCGGCGATCGGGTAATCCAACGGGGCAAGGATCTGATTTCCCATTTCGACGACTGTTACTTTCAGGCCCAGATTCCTGAAATTTTCGGCCATTTCCAAACCTATGAAACCGCCTCCGACCACAAGGGCGGTGCCTGGTTTTTTTTGCTGAATATAACGCTTGATATGATCTGTATCCTGTACATTCCTGAGTGTAAAAATCCCATCACTGTTTATACCGGGCAGCGGTGGGCGCAGCGGTTCAGCACCAGGTGAGATTATCAGTTTATCATAAGTTTCTGTATATACTTCACCGGAATTTTTAACAACTGTAATGGATTTTTCAGCCGGATGGATAGTCAACACTTCAGAATTAATCCGGACATCTATTTGAAATCGCTTGTTGAAGGCTGATGCCGTCTGAACAAACAATTTATTCCGGTCTTTGATTACATCGCCGATATAATAAGGAAGTCCGCAGTTGGCATATGAAATATGTTCTCCCTTTTCAAACATGATGATATCAGCATGTTCATCCAGTCTCCGTAGTCTGGCTGCTGCACTTGCTCCTCCCGCCACAGCCCCAACTATAATGTACTTCATGGGTAAATTATTTTGGACTTTTTTTATTTGTACAGGAGTACAGGTAAAATGAAAGTCCGGTAGTAAAACGGGTTGTAAATTATACATGAATAACGGGCCGGCATGTGATTTATATCACATGAGCTTATGATTTGGATTTATTTTCGGTTGTTGGCGGCAGGAGTCAAGGGAACAATGGTTAAATTTGGATACATGAAACGGATATATGGATTGTTTTTTGTGTTGTATTTTAATGTTTCCCTGGCTGCGCAGAATAACTGGACCCTGCAAAAGGAAAGAGATGGTATAAAAATCAGCAACCGGCCGTCGCCCACTTCTTCATTTAATGATGTACGGGTCGAACTGGATCTCCCTGGCAATATTGATCAGCTCGCAGGCATTCTGCTGGATGTAAATAAATATACGGAATGGGCCTATGCAACCAGGAAATCAGAACTGATCAGGCAACTGGGGCCTGGAAAACTGATTTATTACTCCGAGATCGAAGTGCCCTGGCCGGCGACAGACCGCTATTTCTATGCGTTATTCGAGTTGATAAAAGATCCGGGCGGCCGGTCTATGCAGGTTGTTTCATCCAGTGTTTCATATGAAGCCCCCGCTCCCAAAGACCTCGTGAAAGTACCATATTCAAAAGGAAGCTGGGTCGTAACCCAGAAATCAAAAAAATCCATTCATGTGGATTATATTCTGGAATTGAACCCGGGCGGATCCCTTCCGGCCTGGATACTCAATTTGTTTTCCAGCAAAGGGCCTATGGAAACATTTGAAAATATCAGAACTAAAATGAAATTGCTGAATCCGGCGAATGAATATTAAACAGGGTTCATGATGTCCCTTTGGCTCTTCTTCATTCGTCTTTAACATATCCAATCACCAAAATCAAAAAAAATGAAAGAGTATTTATTGTTGCTGAGGGCAGGAAGGCCGGCAAACACAAAAACTGAGGCTGAAAACAAGGCTGAATTACAGGCCTGGGGTATATATATGGGCGATCTTGGAAAGAATGGCCAGCTGGTCGGCGGATTACCCCTCGTGTCAGGAGGTATGGTGGTTTCCGCCAAGGGCAGTTTATCCGAACCTGTTAATGCCGGAAAAGAAGGCATTGTGGGTGGTTACCTGATTTTGAAAGCAGACAGCCTGCAAAAAGCCGCAGAACTGGCGAAAGCCTGCCCGCATATTGCAAATGAAGGTAATATTGAAATCAGGGAAATAGCACCCATGCCTGCTATGTAATCCTTAATTTTCGTTTATGGTAACGGGATTTTGTTTGTCTCAACGTCCCAGTGCGCCAACAGAAGTTCAAACCGGTATTGTTCTGCTTTTTTATATTTTTCGGTATCCGGATAAAGTTCCTTTTTATAGGGCTCGGTGAGGTTTTCATCAAATGCGGCTGCAATCGTTTTGAAAACCAGGATTACCCTAAAATCCCAACGGGTGTCTTCACCACTGTGATAGCGGGGTTTATAAGCAGTAACGCTAATGATGTCTCCTTTTTCTATTGCTTTTTTCAGCAGCGGGTAATGATTGGTTTTCCATAAGTCAATAAACTCGTCGGCATGACCCCATTTCACTTTGTAATAATTTTCGATTACAAAATAGTCCGCAGCAGCCGGCTTTGGTTGCGAAAAACCAAGGGATGAAATGAACAACAGTAAAACAGTAAGACAGGCAACTGATTTTTGTTTGGCGTAGTGGTTATTTATTTTTATCATGGTCCTGGATTTGTGATAAGAAAAGGGGTTAATAAATGTATTTTATTTTTTTATGTTTTTGCAGAGCGTTTTCTTCAAATACCGGATGTCTTCAGGAGTAGTCCTGCAACAGCCGCCAATCCCCGTAGCGCCGGCCTCAAGCCAGCCCCGGGCAGATTCAGTAAAACCAGGTTCCGTGGTTCCAGGAATCCAGCATTTGTTTATGGCATCCCAAAGCTCACCTTTATTGGGATAAACAATGATCGGTTTGCGGCAGGCGGGAATTACTCTTTCAATCAGGTGCCTTACAAATTGGGGAGCCGTGCAATTGATTCCAACGGCCACTACCTGTTCTGCATCGTTTGCCATCGCGGCACAGGTCGCAAAATCTGAACCATCACTGACATCGCGATCATTTCTACAACTGAAACTGATCCAGGCTTTCGCCCGCGGAAATTCTTTTAGCAAACCCATCAGGGCAAGGGCTTCTTCCGGACAGGGAATCGTTTCGCAGGCCAGCAGGTCCGCCCCGCTTTCCAGCAGTACGCGCATGCGTTCCCTGTGAAAAGACTTCAATTCTTCCACCGTCAATCCATAGTTGCCCCTGTATTCAGAGCCATCAGCCAGCGCAGCACCGTAGGGGCCAAGGGATGCGGCAATCAAAGGTTTTGGCCCTTCAATCATTTGCAGATTCATCGCTTCTTCCCGCGACTCGATAGCCAGAGAACTGGCGAGCATCAGTAGTTCCCTGGATTTTTCCTGACTATAACCCGCTCTGGAAAAACCGTCATAACTCGCCTGATAGCTTGATGTCGAAATGATATCGGCACCGGCTTTCAGATAATCCAGATGAACCTGTTTGATCAGTCCGGGATTTTCAGTAAGTAATTTAGCCGACCACAATGGATGGTTCAGATCAGCGCCACGCTTTTCCAGTTCAGTGGCCATGGCACCATCTAAAATCACAACACCGCATTTCGCTAAAAATGGTTCAAATAAACCGGAATGCATCCGGTGAAATTAAAGAATAATGGAGTTAAACGCTTTACTGTATTTTTGAAAAAACAGTTCGGATGCATTACAGGAGAATGCCCATTGAAATAGAAGCTCCGGAAGGATATGGTTATGAAAACATAGAATGTAATCTTTCCGAAAGTTCTTTTAGTGACCAACGGCTGGGTGCGCTGGGAATATCCCTGGAAAACCTGTTACTGTATTATGGCGATCATGCCGGCAAGCACGAACTGAGGGAATTGATCGCATCAGAAAATAATATCAATGCAAATGATATTTTAATAACTCCCGGTGCGGCTCCTGCACTTTTCATTGCAGCCACAACATTGCTGAACAGGGACGACCATATCGTTGTTGCCAAATCCAATTATGCCACGAATATTGAAACACCCCGGGCAATCGGTGCCAGGGTTTCTTTTATCCCAATGCGGTTTGAAAATAATTATTCCCTGGACCTGGAAGAACTGGACGCTTTAATAAAAAAGGACACGAAACTGGTGAGCCTGACTTATCCGCATAATCCGACTGGTGCGACAATTGACGGGGAAACTTTGCAAAAGATCATCGCTATCGTCGAGAAAAAAAATACAAGACTTCTTCTGGATGAAACCTATCGCGAAATGAGTTTTGTAAATAAACTTCCTTTAGCAGCCGGATTGTCCGAACGGGTGATCAGCGTAGGTTCCATGTCCAAATCTTTTGGATTGCCGGGAATACGCATCGGCTGGATGGTCTGCAGGGACAAACAACTCATGGAATCCTTTCTTGCTGCAAAGGAACAGATCCTCATTACCAATTCAGTCGTGGATGAAGAAATCGCGTTCCGTTATTTGCTGAATAAGGAAAAATGGTTTGCGCCGGTTAAGGAAACCATTCTCAGTAATTTCACGATCCTGAAAAATTTCATGTTGAATCAAAATCTGCTGGAATGGGTGGAACCCAGGGGTGGCTGTGTTTGTTTCCCGCGAATCAAAAAAGATATTACCATCGATACCAACCGGTTTCATGATGTATTGCTCCACAAATACAGTACTTATGTGGGTCGCGGCCATTGGTTTGAAGAAGACGGGCGTTATATGCGCATTGGCTATAGCTGGGATAAACCGGAAAAACTGATTAAAGGTCTCTCAAATATTGAGCTCACGATTGAAGAAACCAGGCAATAACAGGATACCCCGGGGAGATCCGGAAGAACTGAATACATTATAAAAATCGATCTGATGAAGAAATATTCAATCCGCAGTTTAGTCGTTTTATTTTTTTTGTTCAGCAGCACTTACTTGTTTGCACAAAGAGAAAAACCCTTGTATACTGCACCGCTGGGCATTGAGGCGTATACGTTTCGCGTAGGATTTTCAAAAGATGTCATGTCTACACTGGATACCATTCAGCAAATGGGATTTACCGAGATGGAAGGGAACAGTGCAGGCATGCGGGCAGATACTTTTAAACTGTTGTGTAATGCACGGGGCATAAACCTTGTATCGATGGGGGTAGGCTATGAGCAGCTGGTCAGATCACCGGACTCCGTCGCAGAGCAGGCAAAAATCCTGGGTGCTAAATTTGTGATGTGTGCCTGGGTGCCTCATGCGGCCATATTTAATATCGAAAACGCGAAAAAGGCGGTGGAAGATTTTAACAGGGTGGGTAAAATATTGCGGGAGAAAGGATTGGTTTTTTGTTATCATGCCCATGGGTATGAATTTCAGCCATATGAAAATGGCAATCTCCTGGATTATATCATCAACAATACCAGTCCGAAATGGGTATCTTTTGAAATGGATATTTTCTGGATCCAGTTTGGTGGCGGAAATCCGTCCGCCCTGCTGAAATTATATGGCAATCGCTGGAAGCTGATGCATCTCAAAGATCTTCGGAAAGGAGCAAAAAAAACCGCCTCAGGATTAACAACACCTGATAATGACGTGCCTCTGGGAACGGGGGAACTGGATATATCGGCCATCCTGAAACAGGCCAAAGAGATTGGTATAAAACACTATTTCATTGAAGACGAAAGCAACCAGCCATACACCCAGGTTCCCCAAAGCATCAGATATCTGAAATCTTTGCGGGCAGAATAAATCAGGAAGTTATCAATAGCCCGGCAATTTTTCCTGTCTTGTAATATGCTGAAAAAATCCGCGAACAATGAATACGCCTGCTGTTGCGCCACCATCTTGTTTTCCAATCGAATCATCCTGGTAGTATGCTGCGCGGCCATGCTGAGCTTTCATGTGCGTGGATGCATCCAGTCCGTTCATTGCAGCATCCAGCGCATCACTGATCGCTGCCGTCATAGATTTCTGCTCATGCACAGCTGATCTGATTGCGAGAGCTGCAGGAT
>JBGPBW010000057.1:0-22207 GCA_041481385.1 Puia sp. | reverse complement strand
TCTTTATGGACACAGGCCATAAGTAAAACTATACATATGGACAGATAAAGAAACCGCATATCCTACTCTAATTTTATGATACTGAGCTTTCTAAATTAATCGTTTTATCAATGATAACCACGTTGCCGTTGTCAACTGGTGGTTAATATTCGCATCCCGCAGCCTCACAAATGAATCTCCCTCAGGTATGAACGCCTCCAATGTTGCAAACTGCCTAGCGGTACAAATATGAGCCATTTTTGAAGGACCTTTTCACAGTGCGATCACAGTTTGGATAAAATATTTTTTCCTGGATTTTGACTCATCCGGCCTTATTATTCATATTCCGTTCTCATAATAACAAGGTGTTATTCTATATTCCTTCTATATTTCTTCGGGAGTTCTTCGGGAAATCATCTGGGTTTCAGGAAGAATTCCCGAAGAACTCCCGAAGAACTCGCGATAAAACCATGAATCTGTGTAGAATGAATATGGAAGTTTAAAGCCAGGAAGGCTATTCCGGTTAGAAAAAATATTTTATCCAAACTGTGATCGCACTGTGAAATAAACCGGCTATTAAACTGTTTATTTGCGCCTGCTATCCCTTTGGGTTCCTGATAAAGATATTCACCACTTCCACCAGGATCAGGATGATCACGACCCACTCGAGGGTGATGCTGTTGCGGTTTTGTAGCAGGTCTTTAAAGAGTTCCATATTTTCCTTCACGATACCCAGGCCTTCCTGGATCGTGCGGAATCGCGCTTGCAGATCGAAGGTTTTTTTCAGGCCAATGTCCAGTTTGTTCAGATTCTCATTTTCCCAGGTTTCTTCTGGAGAATCGAAAATATACAGGTTCGCAGAGATCCTGTTTTTCAGATTCAATGTGCGGCCGATATATCTTTTCAATTTAATACCGCCCATATTAATCCTTCCTCTTCTTTCCAGCAGCTGGGTATAGGAGTTAGTTTCCTCTAGCAGGGAATTGGTTTGCTGGTTATAATAATCCAGTGCCACACTCTGGGAAACATTCAGCATGATCAGGCGGATTTCCTCCGTGTTCGGGGATGGGATTTCGATTTTATTGTAACCATAATTAATGGCAGGGGCTTCAGTTTCAATATCAAATTCATCACTCAGTCGTTGGTTAAAGAGATTTTTACAAAACGGTTCGATGATCTGGAAAAAAGTCGCGATCTCTTCTTCCGAATAACCCAGAAAACAAACTATACCATACTTAAAAACATAGAGATATTTGTCCTTTTCCACCTGATAAAACAACTCATCCGTATCGCCATAGTGGCAACTGGTATAAAAGGAAGCCCGGAAAGGTTTGATGTCAATGCTGTCGGCGATCTGGAAAGAGGTCACTTTTAAATTCATAAAGACCTGTTTGCATCACTATAAAGATAAGCGAATGCAAATATCGCTACTTATCAGTGGTCGTTGTTGGCGACGGACTGACTTTTCAACAGTTCATTCTGACGTTTACGATAGTTTAAGATATTCAGATAATGCAAAGCGAGCCTGATCCTATAATCTTCGTAGGATTTCTGTGCCCACTGAATGGCTTCGTCGAGGTTTCCGTTAATTTCTGATATAATGGCCATATTATAGCAGGCCCTTCCGGCCAGTTTACCATCGGGATCCTTGGTTTCCTGTTTCCAGATGGCTGCGGCTCCATCCCAGTTTCCGGCCTGTGCCTTGCGTTTGGCAGTTGCAAAATTATCGTTACCTCCCACAAAATAATCACGTGAAACACGAATCCAATAAGGAAGAATACGCGCCGCATATGCCTGGCCTGCCTGGGTACTGACGTCCTTAACAGCTTCAATGCGTCCGTTCAGAGCAGATGCAGCCACTAAGGGGTTAATACCTGAAGCTGAGGAAGAAATATCCCTGCCCAGCACGTATTCATCTAAAATGGTACGTGTGGCCGGATCATAAATACGCCAACCTGTTTTTACGGAAGTCGTCATATTCACGTGGTGATCAATAGCAGGTATATTGGCCAGACCGACGTTGATATTAGCCGGAGTGGCCTGGTAGTTAACTTTTGATTCGGTGTCAAATAGTTCGAGGGAGAAAAGCGCATCGGTATTACTTTGGCCACAGATCCTGTCGACACTGTCCCAGGGTAAGGCGGAAGGAAAAATGCCTGCGCCATATGAACGAAGATCAAGATTTAATGGCTTTACATCCGTAAATCGGTTGTTCTTCAGGAGCTCATCGGTAAGACCATTCATACTGGCTTTCACACCGGCTTTTTGCAGGTCATTGGTTTCGAGTGATAGCACTTTGTGAACTGCATCGATACCCTGGGTTGCCTGGGAAGCCTGGGTCCTGTTTACCACCGCAATAGTTTTTATGCCTGCTGGCAGTGAAACCGGGGCCGGTTCCATCACGCTGAGCGACATCAGATTGGTTGAGCTGCAGGAAGCGCAGGCAAGTGTAACGCAGATAAAAAGCATCTGGTTTTTCATGATCTTGGATTTAAGGTAACCCGGAATTCGGGCTGTAAACTAAACGGTTTTCAGGGGCATTTTAGTATCTCTGGGGGGTAATGCCTGATCCTTCAAGAGCGGTTGGGAGCTGCTTGTTCAGGGATTCTGATCTTTTCGGGGCAAAATTTCCTGTTAATCCTACAAAGCATGGCAAAAAAACTCCATTGCGGTATCCATAAGGGTATCACAGACCGGAGGGTAAGTTGGCAGAATTACAGTGTGGCTTCCAGTGTCCGTTTCGGCAGGCCCATAGCATTTACTTCATCCACTTCATAACAGTAATTCTTACTAACATGGCCGACATGTTTATCGATAAACTGTTGAACGGCATCGGCTGAGGATGCTTCCCAAATGCAGGTGCCGGCTTTCATGTCCTTTGATGGAAAAACGCTGAGCAGTTTAAGGTCTTCGGGCATCATAGCGTTGAGACTTTGTGCTGTTGACCAAAATGTTTTCGGATCCTGAATGTTGTGCTGTGCGATGACTACCATACTAATTGATTTAGAAATGAAAAAAAATAATTTTCATCCAAGCCCGGATTGGTCGAACCGTTCTTCAGGGGGTATGTTTTGCAGCAGCGTAAAAAAATCCCAATAGCAGTGAGTATTTCAACAAAGAGAAGATGGGCAAAAGTAGATAAAGCCCTGATCGCCGGCATAAAATGTACGCCATTTATTTTTGGTAAAAATTGATTGTTTTAAATGATTGAACTACTTGTCTTTAAATCCCGCTTACCTCATTGTGCTCCCATTCATTTTTCAGCAATGCGAACTGGTACTCGCTGCCCCACTTTCCCTTAAAGAAAACACTTTCAATGAAATGGGCCTCCTCACGGAAAGAAAGACTTTTCAGCATTTGAATGGAAGCGATATTTTCTTCATCGACCGTTTCAACAATCCGATGAACTCCTTTCTCGCGGAATAAAAAATTGATTATTCCCAGCATGGCTTCTTTTGCATAACCCAGTCGCTGGTGAAGATGCGAAATGGTAATACCAATTTCAGCAATACGTGAATCTGACATCTGCAGATAGATGGCGCAATCTCCCACAAGTTGCCCGGAATTGATATTTTCAATTCCGTATTGAGACCATTCACCGGGAATGATGCGCAGATTATTTGTTTGCGACGCGATAAAATCCTTTGATTGTTGCAGCGTAAATGTGTTAAAACCCTGGTATTTCGTTATATCTGGATTTGACCGGTACTGATGAAAAGCATCCAGGTCGGAATCCCTGAGATTTCTTATTTTTAATCGGTGAGTTATACATATGGTCTTTTCCAAAAGAAAAGTTTTGAGCAGTCTAATGTAAAGAAAAATTAGGTTCACAGATCATTTGTAAATTTTCAGTACTTCCGTTTTGATTTTAAATTCAGGACATGACATTCCGGCAAGCTGAGAAAAGCGATATACCTCAGATTCAAAACGTTCGGCATACGGTGAAAGAAAATTCCTTATCGGATCCCGGACTGGTAACAGATGCAGACTGTGCTGAATATCTTGAACAACGTGGCAGGGGTTGGGTTTGCGAAGTAGAGAATGAAATAGTCGGATTTGCCATTGCAGATCTGGAAGACCATAATATCTGGGCATTATTCGTGAAGCCGGATTTTGAGCATCGGGGCATTGGAAAAAAACTACACTCGATGATGCTGGATTGGTATTTCAGCAAAACTAAAGAAAAGGTCTGGCTGGGAACAGCTCGCCATACCCGTGCAGAAGTCTTTTACCGTAATGCGGGTTGGAGAGAAAATGGCCTTCATGGGAAGAGTGAAATAAAATTCGAAATGGAATATGCAAAATGGAAGGCCCTGCATTAAATTGAAAAATTGCTTCCCCGGCATTTTACAGAAAGCTTTTTTGCTGATCATCGTTACAGCATTCAGGACCGGTGATATCAAGAATCCCGGGAAACCGCTGCCCGCCGGCCAACTGATTATTGTTGTTGCCAAAGACTGGAATGATATCCATGCAAAGCTGTATGCATTTGAAAAAAGAAATAATGTATGGCATTTACAATTTTCCTTTGCGGCAGTGGTTGGCGAGCGGGGCATGGCCATGGGTGAAGGCGTAGCAGAAATATCCATTACTGATGCTCCGCAAAAAAGAGAAGGAGATTTGAAATCGCCTGCGGGTATTTTTTTACTGGGACCGGCATTTGGATATGCAGCAAAAACTGAGACAAACTGGATGCATATAGCCTACGTACGGGCTACAGACACCCTGGTTTGTATCGATGATCCACGTTCACAAGTGTATAATGAACTCATCAAATCCGATACGATAAATAATGACTGGAACAGCCATGAAGACATGCACCGTAAAGATCATGATTATGAGTGGGGTCTTTTCGTGCAGCACAATCATCATCCGGTCAAATCCGGAATGGGATCCTGTATTTTTCTACATATATGGGATGGTGCGGAAAAAGGAACAGCCGGTTGTACTGCCATGGAGGAAAATAATATATTGAAATTATTGCATTGGATCCGCGCAGACAAAGGTCCGACTCTTGTGCAATTACCTGAGGCCGTCTATAAAAAAATTCAACCAGACTTTTTATTGCCGGATTTATAATCGATATTCATTTTTTTTTGTTCGCAGCCATTTCTTTTTTATACCGGGCGATGGGTTCAAATGGTCCATATTTATGTTGGGAATAAGTATACGTATCTGGAAAGGGTCCCTCCGGTATGTCAACAGGTTTCAATAATATATTTGGCCAGTCCTGTTTGAATTTTTTAATTGGTCTCGGCTGACTATTCACAAACGCGGCCAGGTCCCAGGCTTCCTCCGCGCTGAGTTGTTCACTGTCGAAATTGCTTCCGTAAGGCATATTGGCTTTAATAAAAGCAGCGAATTTGGTCAGGCGGTATAAACCGGCTGCAGTATTGTAGCCGTGTTCTCCCCAGAGCGGCGGATATTGATAGCCGTTAGACAGGCTGTCCGGTTTCCCTTGTCCGTTGGCACCATGGCAGCTCTGGCATTTAGCTATATAGACCAATCTTCCCCGGCCAGAATCTGCAGCACGTTCCAAAAAAGCAAGTGGTTCCAGACCGGTGCCGGGAGGTTTTTTTCCTTTTTCAACATCCTTTCCCACCCAACGTATATACGAGTTCATAGCCCTCATCTCCAAGCTGTTGCTGTCCGGGGCCCGGCCGTTCATACTCCTTTCGAAGCAATCTGTGATTCGCTGGTTAACGGTTTCGGCTGCTCCGCGACGCTCGCTGAAACGTGGATAGAGGGAAGTAACACTGCCGAAGTTACCTGCCCAAACGCGTGTACCGGATTCCAGGTGACAGTTCTGACAGTTCATGCCATTGGTATAATGGCCAACAGATCCCTGAGGACCCAGATAACGGGCAGTTTCATGGATCAGTTTTTTCCCATAGCGGATAAGTTGACCGGAATCGCTTTGTGGAATGGAATTGGAATCCGGCGCAGTCCACAATTTGGTCTTTGCGGGCAACACCTGATCCTGCAGCTTTACACTTGACTTAATGGATGGAGTTCCTTTATGCCAAAACCAGAATACAATCCCCGCAAGGATCAGCAAAATGATACCAGCTCCCTTCCTAATCATAGGATGAGATCATTTACATCGGTAGATAAAATTATACAAAACAATATCCGCAATCATGTTCCTGTGCACGACCAACGGCCCAGACACCGGAAGGCATTACCGGTATACCGGGAATAAGGCCTGCTACCCATTCTTTTCTGATATCTGCTGCCTGGGAACCTGGCGTCATGCCGGCAACAACAGCACTATAAACTGTCAATGCCATTCCACAGACACAAAAATTGATACCCATGGTCTGTAATTCGGGAATGCCCAAGGTGACGACTCCTAAACCGGGTGCAGAAAAATCATCTGGTTTAGGCTTCCAGAATGGATTTCTGACAGCGAAAGTTTTTGTTTCAGGATCATTGACCTTAAACATTTCCCCGAATTTGTATTTTGCCCATAAGCTGTCCTGCAGAGCATAAGCGAATGCATTATGCCGGAGAACAACAACAGCACTGCAATCCTTATCAGAAGCACCGGAAGCCACATTCGTCATCATGAATATTTTGGGCCACGCAAAAGGAAATATCTCTTTTGGTTCGGTAACATCGAACACCAGACGGTGTTTGCCCCTTAAAACCTTAAAAAACTCTTCCGGGTCATCTGCTTCCCCGGTAAAACGTTCTATGTTATCATTTGCTTTTGCATTTGCTTTGACGGGGTCGATTAGGGAAGATACACCAATCAGGGCTGCTGCGCCGGTTACCTTTCCCAAGAATGCCCTTCTGTTTGCTGATTTGATCATTTTGTTATTAGACATTTGATTAAGTTTTAATGGTTTTATTCCGGTCAGGTTAATCAGGCCGTTAGCAAACCTAACTTTCCAGCCGGGTTTTTGAATTGGAAAAATGCGACAAAATCAGGGCCTACAGGAACTTTTCAAACCTTGCAGAAAGTGTCGAATAATCCTGTGGCAGACCTCCGGTTAAGGATTTAAACTCATGAATGAAATGACTTTGGTCGTAATAGCCGAATGCATCTGCGAGCTGTCGCCATTTGATATTCAGATTGGTTTCCACATGCCGGATTACACCGCTAAATCGAACGAGCCGGGAAAAAGTCTTGGGGTGTAAGCCCACTTGTTCCTGAAATCGTCTTTCCAAGGTACGTTTTGTAGTAAATGTTGCCAGCGACAATTCCCGAACGGTAATATTTCCCTTGTATCTTTCGACCAGGCGGATGGCTTCATCAATGTTCCTGTCAGTCTTTTTTTGCTTCTGAAGTTGTTTGATCAGCCAGCTATCCATCAGCTCAATTTTCCGGGCCATGGGGAGGTCCACCAATTCCCGACTCATATCCAGTATCTGTTCTCCGAGGAATTCGACCGCATCGCGGCTTCGGTTGTTAAAAAAATGAGCGGAAAGCTGAAACAATTTATACAGTCCGCCGGGCTTAAAATTAATAACGATATTTTTTAATCCGGAATACAATTTTACCCGGCACAACTGATCATTTGGGCCAATAATAAAATTTGGTGCACATAACTCCGAATGGACACAATCATAAATCCGTATCCCCGGAGTCAGCGAAAAAACAAGACTTTGCGTGGTGTGCGGCAGGAAACTGTTTTCAATAAAACCGTCTTCCGGCTGATCTACCGAAACGACCAGATAGGAATCAACACAGTGCCGCAGCAAAGGATGAGGATTAAATGCCAGAACATGAAACATATTCCCTTTTTTTAAGAGAGTTAGGAAATTCGTTCGTGCCCGCAGATCACAATCCCTATGAAGCTAGCATTTTAGGCAGAACTTTTTTCTTCCGGCAGGGTAAAAAATATGGAAACATCCAAAAAACGGGAATTAAGCCTGCCCGGCTACGGGAAAAAGCCGGGTCAGGTTATAGAAATAGAATGTATCCAAACCCGATCCCCAAAAGGCTGCCAGATATATTTACCTTAATGGTAGGAATTCAATACTTAAAATAATTGCTCAGTCATATGATCAACAATATGAAATTAATTTTATTAGTCATGGTGGGCTCTTTTTCGTTTTCAAACAGTCAGGGACAGGTGGCTGTCAGTCAGGAACCCAGGCATCATAAAGTGGTGGATAACGGGCATATACGCCTTTTGGACGTGCGCATACCTCCCGGGGATACAACACAGTTTCATATTCACGCCACACCTTCCCTATTTGTAGTCCTTACTGATGCAAAAACGGGTTCACAGGTTATCAGCGAAGAAGACCATTCCGCCTCACCCATAATACATTATGGGAATATTTGGTTCGAAGGTTTTTATGTAAAACCCCGTATCCATCGCGTGTTCAACAATGATGATCACATATTCCAGGTGATGGATATTGAGCTGACCAACAAAAATTTTGTAACAATAGATTCTCCCATTAATCAGAACGGAATTACGCTTTTATTTGAAGAAAAACCAGTCAGGGCCTATCGAATGCATTTGTCTCCCGGACATTCTGTCTCCATTCAGCCCAGAAAGGCCGATGTTTTGTTGGTTCAGTTAAATGATTCATTGGTTAATCCCGGCTTGCAGGTATATGTACCGGTAAATAGCCCGGGTCAAAAAACATTCTTTAATATGAAGGGGTATTATTTATATATAAATTCAGGAACGGCCTTTGAATTAAAAAATGAAGGATCCGGCGAATCAGCGTTTGCTTTTTTTGAATTGAAATAGACAACACATCCAATGTTATTGGTCAAAGACAAAGCTGTATTGGGAAATTTCAGGGAATCCGCTGAATTGGAATGGCTGGAAACCAACGGACTCGGCGGTTGGGCGGGCAGTACTGTTAGCGGATGTCATACGCGACGGTATCATGGTTTACTGATGGCGGCCATTATGCCCCCTGCAGACCGGATGCTGTTGCTTTCGAAGTTGGATGAAACCCTTGTACTGAATGGGAACCGATTTGAACTTGGAGTAAATGATTTTGGTGATACGCTGAATCCGACTGGATTTCAGTATCTGTACTCTTTCCGAAAAGAATTTTTTCCGGAGTGGACTTATGAAGTTCCCGGTATCCGTTTTAGCAAAACGGTTACCATGGTGCACGAAGAGAACACAACCATAATCCGGTATGAAATTTTGCGGGCGACCGAGCCATTCACCCTGGAATTACTGCCCCTGGTAGCAGCACGGGGTTATCATCAGTTGCAAAATGCGTCAAGGAATATTTTTTGGGGTGTGGATTTTGAAAACGGCATTTTTCATAATCAACCCTATGAAGATGCGCCGGATATTTTTATTGCTGTTCCCGGATCGGTTTACCATCCCCGCAATCAATGGTATAACCATTTTTTTTATGCAAAAGAGAAATACCGCGGACTGGATTATACCGAAGATTTGTTTAATCATGGCCTGTTCACGGTGGAAATGAAAGAGGGTGATGTTTTGTATATTATGATTTCTACGGAAAATCCAGGCGGCAAGAATCCACACAGGTTATTTGAGGATGAGAGGAACAGGAGATTTTCCCTGTTGAAAACCGTACCCGGTGAACTGGCCATGCAGTTGACTCTTGCTGCAGACCAGTTTATCGTGCAGCGGACGATCCCTGAACATGCTAATCGGTTACCTGTAAAACTTAAAACCATTATAGCAGGTTACCATTGGTTTACAGATTGGGGAAGAGACACGATGATATCCATTCCGGGTCTCTGCCTGCAGACCGGACGTTTCGCGGATGCAAAAAAAATTATTTCAGTTTTTGCAGATTCTGTAAACCAGGGTATGCTGCCCAATCGCTTTTTGGGCCAGAAAGAACCACCTGAATATAATAACGCAGATGGCACCCTCTGGTATTTTAACGCTGTATATGCATATCTGCAGGTAACCAACGACAGGAATTTCATTTTGCAGGAAATTTTGCCTGTGCTGAAAAATATTATAGAATGGCATTTCAAAGGCACGCGTTATGGAATCCATGTTGATGATGATGGATTGCTGTATGCTGGTGAACCGGGTCAGCAGCTTACCTGGATGGATGCAAGGGTGAATGGCTGGGTGGTTACACCACGCATGGGTAAACCAGTGGAGATTGAAGCCCTTTGGTATAATGCCCTGAAAATATTTGAAACACTGCTCCTGCAAAATGGTGAAATGGAAGCGGCGGATCAAATCCTGAAAAAGGCAGAGCAGGCAAAAAAAACTTTTTCTGAAATATTCTGGTTTGCCGGAGGCGATTACTGTTATGATGTGATCGATGAGACGGGCAATCCGGATTCCAGTCTCCGACCCAACCAGATCTTTGCAATCAGCCTGCCCTTCAAATTACTGGAAGGAGAAAAAGCGGCTGCCGTTTTAAAAGCCGTCAGAGCAAAATTATATACACCATTCGGGCTTCGCTCGCTTGCTCCGGATGATCCAAAGTATATTGGCCTTTATGACGGCGATGTGTTCAAACGGGACAGTGCATATCATCAGGGAACAGTCTGGAGCTGGCTCCTGGGCCCTTTTGTGGAGGCTGGTATGAAAACGTTCGGGGAATCATTTAAAGGCGAGACGCTCGCGATCATCGAACGGTTTTCCGTTCAACTGAATGAAAACTGCATTGGAAATGTGTCGGAAATATTCGATGGCGATCCGCCCCATTCTGCCCGGGGCTGTGTGGCACAGGCCTGGGGCGTGGCGGAGATACTGAGGGTTATTAGAACGTATTCGTTGATTCGCTTGAGTGGTTGACGGTTGGTGCTTCAGGCATTATTATACATCTTTAGCACGGTTTCTTTTAACGCTTTCGATTTATCTGAAACCAGAAATTCCAATGTTTCGGCAACATCTGTCGTTTTCACCCAATTTTCCGGATTGGCATCAGGCATGGATTTTCGATTCAATGGTGTATCCAGCGTGCTGGGAACGACGACGGAAATACTTACATTCATACCTTTTGCTGCTTCATTCAAAAACTCCGCTAGTTTAAACAGTAATGACTTACTCAAACTGTATGCAATCAGTGTTTTTCCCTGAGCCGCCTTAATTGCGGGACGCGCACCAATAAAAATGATGCTACCTCTTTTGTTTTCCACCAGATGGGGGAAAAGCGGACGCGTAACATTATAGGCGGTCTCAAAATTTAAGACGATCTGATCACGGAGATCCTTAACCGAAGTATGAACAAGATCACCCATCATAAATCCTCCAACGAGTAATACCGCTGCATCAATAATTTGATATTTTTTAATACAGGTCAGTATAAAATCGTTTGTTTCCTTTTCCGCTGCCAGATTAATAACTTCGACGTCCAGGTTGGAATGCAGCTTAAAATCTCCCCGGGCCTTTTCATTGGAAACTGTTGCAATAACGCGGTAATTTTTGTCCAGGAATTCCCTGGTTACGGCTGTCCCGAGGTTCCCGCCCGCACCTGTTATAATAACTGTTTTCATATGAATTCATATTATTTGCGTATTAATTTTTTCTTCCTAGCCAATCCAACGCATTCAGGATTAGTTTGTTTTCCATTTCCGAACTGAACGTCTGTGAAAGTTCCTGATTCGTGTGATGTTCATAATCGATATCATTATGACCCATATTGAAATACACCATCCGGTAATCCCTGTTCGTCCAAACCACAGGATAGAAACCACTATGCCAGATTTCATAAGGCTTGGGACCGGTACCCAAAGGAAAACTCGTGATGTCGATGGCGAGCAATATATCAATATGCGGATTGGTGCGCAGGTCGTTTGTCCACCGGTACCATTCGCTCGCAGAAGACCGGAATGTATCCGGCAAATTTTTCGTTACCGGATGATTTTTGTCCAACACCCGCAATACTGCCGGCGTTGGTCTCCAGGTATTGCTGAGATAAGAACCGGCACCTAAAAATTCATTGTGGTACCAGTCCCAGTTCTGAGGGAATTCAGATGGAGTAAGAGCGAATCCGGAAAAATGAAAACCCATCCAGGAGCCGCCGTTCCTCATATAGGTTTCAAAGGCTTTTCGCTGTACAGGATCGTCAGGTCTGGTATCCAGAAAGATCACCACCTGATATTGCGAAAGATATTCAGCATTCAGGTTGTTCCAGTTATTGGTAGAGTCATATGTAAAATGATGTATCGCACCCATTTTTGGAAACCATCGGTTTGCTTCGTGCATGAAACTGATATGTGCCTGGTCGGCCCTGCCTGTATAAAAAGCAATCACACGAAAGTCCTGCGTCTTTGTCTGAGTCTTTGCTGTAAAGGTTTGAAAGCATAAAACGCATATGCCCATCAACGTTATAATGAATTTCCAGGATTTCATTTGAGGATCGATTTAAAAAATCACTATATTGCTATGAATATTAATAGAAAGCAGCGACTGGCCTTTGTTGATTGTCATGCGGGGTAGGGGTAGGCTGTGTTTCAAGTCAACATATTGTAATGAAATTTGGATTGCCTGCTGTCTTTTTATTTACTGTTTTATTGTATTCCCCTCAGGTTTTCAGCCAATCCAAACAGGAAGATAGCACATTATTCCAAACGGCGCTCACACACACACTTGCGGTTTATTACGATCAGTTGGGAGACCAGTCCCGTCTGTATAATGGTAGTTTATACCAGGGATATAATTATATATTCCGGGAAGGAAGTCCTTATTTTTTCGGCAGCCAGGCAACCCGGGTCGGCTCGGTAGAGTATGACAGTATGTTATTTATCAATGTTCCATTGTTATACGAAGATTTCCGGCAGAAACTGGTCGCTGTAGACCAGGGATTCAGGCTCCAATTGATCAATGAGCGGGTCAATTCTTTTACAATTGCCGGCCATCATTTTGTAAGGATTTTTCCAGCTCCCCGGTACAAGGGCTTATCGGAAAATGGCTTTTATGAACAGCTTTACTCCGGCCGTACTGCCATATTGAAATGGACAAAAAAAAATATGCAGGAAGTGTTGTCCACCAGCGATGGTTCGACCTGGTATGTTATAGAATCGGAGAGTTATTTTATTCACAATGGTGGTTCGTGGGTTTATATCAGGTCCCGGAAAGATTTATTGAATATTCTGGGAGATCGACGCAAGGAAATTCAGCGGTTTATAAAAAAGAATAAATTGAATTATAAGAAGGATAGAGACAACACGCTGATACAGCTAGGAGGCTATTATGACCAGATAGCCAATTAATATGAAAAGTATTCTATCCATAGTCTCGCTGGTATTCCTGATGACATTCTTTTGTCCGGAAATTCATGCTCAAAAAAACCCGCAAAATCTCATTACCGGAACATTTCATGACCAGACGATCAAGGAGTTTACTGAGGAAATAGAAAGCCAAACCAGTTATTTCTTTTATTTCGATATGTCACTGTTCGACAGCCTGCGTATAAATCTTGTTGCCAATAAGGATCCTTTGAGTATGGTAATGGATCAGGCATTCACAAAAACGGATTTTAAATATTCGATTGGTCCGCATAATGAAGTATATCTGACAAAGGGGGCTTTTGTACAAACAAATCTGACTGCCCTGCCTGCGGATACCGGAAGAGACAAACGACGGGGTTATGTAACTGGCCGGGACGAATCGCAAACCCCTGCCATTCATCTTCAAACAGCTACCCTGGAAAATAAGTTGTATCAGATTGGAGTGAACTCAGCGAACAATGGTCAGTCGTCTGCACTTATTTCCGGATATGTCCGTGATGGGAAAACGGGTGAAGCCGTAGCCGGAGCATCGATATACATCGAAAAACCAAGGGTCGGCGTGGCATCGGATCAGTACGGCTATTATGCCATCTCACTGCCCAAAGGCAGGCTGGTATTGAATATACAAAGTATCGGTATGAAGGATACCCGGCGACAGATTTTGCTTGCCGGTGACGGTAAGTTGAATATTGATCTGCAGGGCCAGGTGATGATGTTAAAAAACGTGATCGTCTCAGCTGAAAAACTAAGTAATATCCGCGGCGTACAAATGGGTGTTCAGAAACTGGATATAAAAACGCTTAAACAGGTGCCGGTGGTATTCGGCGAAACGGATGTCATGCGGGTCCTGCTAACCCTTCCCGGTGTAAAGTCGGTAGGTGAAGCGAGTTCAGGACTAAATGTGCGCGGCGGGTCGGCCGATCAAAATCTGATACTGTTCAATGATGCAACAATATTTAATCCCTCTCATTTTTTTGGTTTATTTACCGCTTTTAATCCCGACGTGGTAAAAAACCTGGAACTATATAAAAGCAGCATCCCGGCGCGGTATGGGGAACGACTTTCTTCAGTGATCGATATGACTAGCCGTGAAGGGAATAAAAAAGAATTTTCCGGCTCTGCGGGTATCGGTCTGATCACCAGCAGGCTGGAAATTGAAGGCCCCCTGATTAAGGATAAGACTTCTTTCATTCTTGCCGGCCGGACTACTTACGCAGATTGGATGCTCAGTTTATTACCAGACCAATACAAACTCAGCAAAGCGTCATTCTATGATCTCAACCTGAATATCAGTCACCAGATCAGCAGGAACGATAACCTTTATCTGACAGCCTATACGAGCAAGGATAATTTTAACCTGAACAGCGATACAACCTATGGTTATGGAAACCTGAACCTCTCCCTAAAATGGAAACATTCGTTCAATGATAAATTATATGGTGTATTTATTACTGGTTACGATCAGTATGATTATAATATTACCAGTACCGCAAATCCGGTCAATGCCTATAAACTTAGCTTCGGAATCCACCAGTCTTATTTCAAAGCACAGTTTAACTACTATCTGAATTCAAAAAATGCATTGGAATTCGGCCTGAGCACCCTGTACTATCAATTGCATCCGGGCACCTATACACCGCTGGGTAAGTCTTCACTGGTAGCAGCGGATACGGTGAGTCAGGAACAGTCACTGGAAAGTGCATTGTACCTCAGCGATAAATACAAGTTGACCAATAGTATTGAAATTGAAGGAGGTTTGCGTTTTTCCATGTATAATTATCTGGGGCCACAATCGGTTAACGAATATCCTGCCGATGTTCCCAAGACCGAAGATGATGTTATCGCTGTGAAAAATTATGCAGCCGGCAATTTCATAAAAACTTATACCGGTCCGGAATATCGTCTTTCTCTCCGGTATGAGGTAACGGACAATTTTTCACTCAAGGCAAGTTATAATACGTCCCGACAGTACCTCCATGTATTGTCCAACACTACGGCGATTTCTCCTACCGATATCTATAAACTAACTGATCCTAACGTTTTGCCGCAGTTGGGAAGCCAGATTTCATTTGGCATGTATAAAAATCTCAAAAATAATACCATTGAGACTTCAGTGGAAGTGTACTATAAAACCATGGAAAATATCCTGGATTATAAAAGCGGGGCTATGCTGGTGCTTAACCACCATATCGAGACCGATGTGATAAATACGAATGGCCGGGCTTACGGAGTGGAATTCATGATCAAAAAAGCAACCGGTAAACTGAACGGTTGGATCAGTTACACTTATTCCCGCGTACAGCTGAAGCAGAATGATCCGAATGCCGGAGAGTTGATCAATAAGGGTGCTTATTATCCGGCTAACTACGACGAGCCCAATTCAGCCACGATGGTTGCCAACTACCGGGTCAACCACCGATTCAGTATATCCTTTAATGCCACATACACGACGGGCAGACCGATCACATTGCCCACGGGTGTATTTTACTATTATAACTCTTTCAGAACATTATATTCCGACCGCAATGCTTATCGCATTCCGGATTACTACCGGGCTGATTTCGCTATGAACATAGATGGTAATCACAGGGTGCACCAGAAATTTCACAATTCATGGACGCTGGGCGTTTATAATATCTTCGGAAGACACAATCCCTATTCCGTCTATTATATTTCTGAGAACGGTTCAATAAACGGATATAAATTTTCCATTTTTGGCAGCGCGATACCTTTCATCAATTATAATATCAGATTTTAACAGACCTGATGAAAAAAAAATATTCGATGATATTGCTGATTCTGCTGGCAGGCTGTAAAGAAAAATATGTTGTACATGTTAATACGCCAGCTACAGGATATCTGGTGGTTGAAGGATTTATAAATGTCAGCGGCAATACGGACATTATGCTAAGCAGATCTTCGGGTCTTGATACACCCCGATTGATACCGGAACCCGGAGCTGAGGTGGATATTCAAATGGAGAATGGCGCAAACTATTTCCTTGCGGCAGGTTTTGGCGGTCATTATTCAATCGCCGGATTAAGTCTTGATCCGAGTCAGCAATACAGATTGCATATTCAGACAGCCAATGGGAAACAATATATGTCCGATTACAGTGTGGTCAAAATTACACCACCGATTGATTCAGTGAGCTGGACCGGAACAACGAATTCTGTTACAGGAAATCAGATAAACATTTTCGTTACCACGCATGATGACCAGACCCAGCCTGGATATTATCAATGGCAGTATGAAGAGACCTGGAAATATAACGCGAAATACGGCTCAGTACTCGAATATCAAAATGGGTTAATCATTCTCAGACCTGACAGCGATTTGATTTATACCTGCTGGAATTCTGATGTATCGACCGCAATCAATATAGCCAATACAGAAAAGCTCAGTACCAATCTTATTTATCAATACCCGCTGACACAGATTCCGTACAATACATCAGACAAACTGATCAGCCGTTACAGTATGCTGGTTAAGCAATATGCGCTCACCAGGGACTGGTATGAATGGAATCAGAAAATTAAAAAAAATACGGAGCAGCTGGGATCTATTTTTGATGCGCAACCATCAGAAACCGGCGGCAATATTCATTGTGTTTCGGATCCGGGCGAACAGGTGATCGGGTTTATCGGGTGTACCACTGAAACGGAACATCGGATATTTATAGACCGCTCTGAGATCCCTCACGGGCCCATTTCCGACGGTTACGATTTCTGCCAGCCGGATACGGTGGGGCTTTCTCAGGAGGATATTGATCTCCATTTCAGGGGCGGAATTCTTATTCCGATAACCTTAGCAATAGTAAAGAATGCAATAGTTGGGATTCAAAGTTCAACAGTGGAATGCGTGGACTGTCGTGCGAAAGGTGGAACAACGGTAAAACCTTCATTCTGGCAATAATAAAACCAATGAAAATAAAACAATATATCGTAATGCTCGTGCTGATCGTGGGATGTAAAGAAAAATATGTCGTACATACAAATGCGCCCGCTAGTGGATATTTGGTAGTGGAGGGATTTATTAATATCAGCGGCAATACAGGCATTTTGTTAACCAGATCTTCCGGTGTTGATACACCCCGTTACATTCCGGAACCCGGGGCCACGGTAAACATTCAAACGGTGGACGGAATTAACTATGGGTTGGGAGAAGATTATGCCGGTCATTATTCAATAAGTGGCTTAAACCTCGATCCCGCTCAGCAATATAGATTGCATATCCAGACAGCCAACGGAAAAGAATATGTTTCGGATTATGCAGTAGTTAAAATTACGCCTCCGATTGATTCGGTGAATTGGACTGCAAGTTCAAATTCAGTTACGGGGGAACAGGTAAATGTCTTCGTTTCAACGCACGATGATCAGAGTCAGCCGGGATATTATCAATGGCAGTTTGAAGAAACCTGGAAGTATCATTCGAATTACCCTTCAGATATTGAATATCAAAATGGAGCTTTGATCCTCAGGCCACTGGAGGATTTGATTTACACCTGCTGGAGATCCGATTTATCAACCGCTATCGTTATTGCCAACACTGAAAAACTGACTGCAAATGTCATTTATCAATTTCCGCTCACTCAGATTCCTTATAATTCATCGGACAAACTGATTGACCGATATAGCATCCTGGTTAAACAATATGCACTTACCCGGGATTGGTATGAATGGAACCAGAAGATCAAAAAAAACACGGAACAACTTGGATCAATTTTTGACGCGCAACCTTCAGAAACGGGAGGCAACATTCATTGCGTAACTGATCCGGCTGAAACGGTGGTTGGATTTGTGGGATGCACAACAGAGACAGTAAAGAGGATATTTATTGACCGGACCGAAATACCTCACGGACTCATATCCAATGGTTACGAGTACTGCCAGCCGGATACAGTACCGCCTAACCAGGCCGATATCGACTTTCATTTTGCAGGCGGTGGTATTATTCCAATAACTTTTATATATAAAAACGGGGTCTTGGTCGGGATTCAAAGTTCTACAGCGGACTGTGTTGATTGTCGTTTGAAAGGGGGAACAACAATTCAGCCACCTTTCTGGCAATAGTTTACCTGGATAACGAAAGAATACATCATGACGAACAAAAAAAATATCTTTCATTTTAAAAGTGGAATTGTAGTCAGGCTATGCCGTTTAGCGGTATGTCTTTTGGTTTTTCCAGATGTACAAGCCCAAACCATTGAGACTGAGAAACAGCTATTTCAGGCGTTTAATCAATATAGGGCTCAGTATGTGCAAGAAAGACTTTATGTACATACAGATAAGAATTCCTATATAACGGGAGAGATCTGCTGGTTTCGGATCTATTGTATGGATGCCTCATTTAACAGGCCCTCTTCACTCAGCAAAATAGGATATGTAGAAATACTGGACAAAAACAACCGGCCTGTTATACAGGAAAAAGTGTCCCTGAAACCCGGTGAAGCTGATGGTTCACTGGTTATTCCGATTACACTTCCAACGGGATCTTATACATTCCGGTCTTACACCAGCTGGATGAAGAATTTAGGTTCCGAATGTTTTTTTGAAAAGGCTATTCGAATTATCAATCCCCTCAATCTGCAGACGGATTCATCAATTGCAAAAATAAAACGCTTCGATATTCAGTTTTTTCCGGAAGGCGGAAATTTGGTGCAAAATATACAAAGCAAACTGGCGTTCCGTATTACAGACGCCTATGGCAGGGGTATTGATTGTGAGGGTATTCTGCTGAACGGAAACGGTGACACCGTATTAAATTTTCACCCCCGGCGTTTCGGTTTGGGAAATTTTCTATTTACTCCTGCTGCAGGCCAGTCCTACAAGGCCCTGATTCGTTTTCGAAATGGTGAAGAGGTAATCAAAGAGCTGCCCAATGTTTATGCGCAGGGATGGATCATGAGCCTGTCAAAGCGAAGTGATGGACAAATGGTTGTCACCCTGCGTGTATCGCCGGGTCAGGATGATGGAAGTATTTATTTGTTCATCCACGGTACACATTCAACGCTTCCGGTCAAGACCGGAATTTTTGTGAATCAATCTGCTGAATTTTTAATAAGCCCCGTCGATCTGGAAGAAGGTATTTCTCAAATCACAGCTTTTAATAAAAGCGGTCAACCGGTTTGTGAACGATTATACTTTAAATACCCCGAAAAAAAGTTATTGATATCGGCGGCAACCAATGCGGAATATGGCACAAGGCAGAAAATAGATGTGGACCTGTCAATAACCGATGGACTGGAAAAATCAGTTCATGCTGATCTGTCTATGGCCGTTTACCGATTGGATTCCCTGCAGGGGGTTGATGAAACCAATATCGAAAACTATACGTATTTGACCTCTGAACTGGGCAATTTTGAATCGCCCGGTTATTATTTCCAGGAAAATGGACAGGGCAGGGAGGAAGACATGGAAAATCTTCTGTTAACTCATGGCTGGAGGCGGTTTAACTGGAAGAATATAATTCCGTTGAAACCGTTGTTAGTGGAATTTCCACCGGAACACAACGGGCATATCATTCAGGGCGTCCTGGTGAATACCAAAACCGGTATGCCGGCTCCGGGTATTGATGCCTATATTTCCGTCCCTTCATCAAGAGGACAATTTCGTCAGACGACCAGCGATGCTCAGGGTCGTGTGAAATTTGAAGCTTATGATTTTTATGGCTCACAGGAGCTGATTGTTCAAACCGATCCAAAAGAAGACAGCATTTACCATATTGATATTGCAAACCCCTTCTTTTCCAAATATTCAGCCTTCATTCCGCCAGATTTCCCCACTCCGTCTAAAAATTCACCTACGCTGATCGACCAGCATATACATGAACAGGTGCAGCGCATATATGAAGGAACACGACTGAGTCAATTTGATATGCAGTATGTTGACACGAACCCCTTTTACATTGTGCCAGACGAAAAGTATCTGCTGGACGATTATACCCGTTTTCAGACCATGGAAGAAGTATTCAGGGAATATGTGCACTCCCTGAATGTGGTAAGGCGCAAGAATAATTTTCAATTGTATCTTTTCAATAGACCGGAAAATTCGGTTTTTTCGGATGAACCGTTAATTTTGATAGACAATGTTCCCTTTTTTTATACCAATGAAATTGTTCATCAGGATCCTATGAAAGTCAAACGCATTGATCTGATCACCAGACAATATGCCCTGGGATATCACACTTATGAGGGCATCATCAATCTCACTACTTATCACGGAGACCTTGAGGGCATTGTTCTGGATCCGCATGCTGTCGTATTGGATTATCCCGGTATTCCGGAAAGAAGGGAATTTTTTGAACGGCAGTACGTCACAGAAGAGCAGATTGGCAGTCGTATGCCTGATTACAGAACTTTATTATACTGGTCGCCCGAAATTAAGTTCGACTCAGAGCAGAAAAAGCAAATCAGTTTTTACACTTCTGACCTGCCTGGAAAATATGCGCTCATTTTACAAGGACTTTCAAACAAAGGGCTGCCGGGAAGCCAGGTCGTCTTTTTTACAGTAAAAAAATAACTATCGGAGTTAAATCAGACCTTGCTGTGTTTTTTGACACCAATATTGGGTAAGAAACCAGTGAGTACGCCAATCAGTGGAAGAAAGGAACATATCTGGTAAACAAAAATGATTCCCTTATGATCTGCAAGTACACCAAGCGCGGCAGAACCTAATCCGCCGAATCCAAAAGCCAGTCCAAAAAATAATCCGGATATCAAACCTACTTTTCCAGGTAATAATTCCTGCGCGTACACCAGAATGGCAGAAAAAGCGGAAGCTAGTATGACACCGATAATCACTGATAAGATGGCTGTCCAGAACATGCCGACATGGGGAAGCAATAGCGTGAATGGTGCCACGCCCAGTATGGAGAACCAGATCACATATTTTCTTCCAAACCGGTCGCCTAATGGTCCGCCGAGTAACGTGCCGGCGGCTACTGAAAATAAAAAAATAAATAAATATATCTGAGCCTGCTGTACAGAGACATGGAATTTCTCAATCATGTAAAACGTCAGGTAAGTAACCATCGACGCGATATAGAAATATTTTGAGAAGATCAGTAAGATCAGGATGGTAATGGATATCGCGATTTTATTACCCGACAGCCTGATATGATCCGAATACACGTGTTTATTTTTTTGACTAATGGTAAGCAGGTTCGACTGATGCCATCTGCCAACGAAAAACAGCACCCCCATAGCAATAAGTGCCAGCAGGGAAAACCATCCAAGGCTGGACTGACCCATAGGTACAATAATGAGCGCGGCCAATAATGGACCCAGAGAAGAACCGGCATTTCCGCCTACCTGGAAAATGGATTGAGCCAATCCCCTTTTTCCACCTGAAGCCAGATATGCAACTTTGGAAGCTTCCGGATGAAATATGGAAGAACCTATTCCGATCAGCGCAACGGAAAAAAGTAAAAAATAAAAATGGCTGGCCAAAGACATACAAATCAATCCGGTGAACGTGAAAGCCATGCTGGTTACCAGGGAAAAAGGTTTTGGGCGGTGGTCCGTATACAGGCCCACCAGCGGCTGAAGCAGGGAAGCAGCCATTTGAAAAGTCAGTGTAATCAGGCCAACCTGGGAAAAATTGAGGTGATAATTCGTTTTTACCATCGGATAAATAGAAGGGATCAGCGACTGTATGGTGTCGTTCAGCATGTGAGAAAAACTGATCATCAGCAAAATCGGGTAAACTGTTACTGTAAGTACCTGAGGCGTCACCAGTGGAGTAATATTTTTTTCTATCGTTTTTTGCATTAGCCTAAAATTGTCTGCGAATCTTCACATTCCTCTATATAAGTATTCATATCCCGGGTAAGGTTGGGGGCGAGATGTGAAAAACAATGTAAGTTAGTCCAGTTAACGATTTTGGCAATGGAACAAATGCAGCATACTAATGCCCCAAATACTATTTTTGCACATCTCAACCGTGGACCGATGAAGAAATTAATGCTTTCTCTTGTTTTTTTTGGTTTTTACTTAGTCTCCGCGCAAAAAACAGATAAGAATCTTCAGCAACAAATCGAAGCGCTTGTAAATGGCTTTCATGGAACAGT
>JBGPBW010000056.1:0-22831 GCA_041481385.1 Puia sp. | reverse complement strand
TTTCCTCTTTTGATCATCACCAAAATGATTTTATTTTGTACCCAACTCTCCTCTAAATCCATTTGTATCCCGTCTGTGCCTTTCTGAGGTTCTATCCGCGCCTAAATCGTTGACGCAAATGATATTTAAAATTAATTACTATGGGATTAGTTTATGGTATTCAAACAGCTCGTCAAACTCTTGAAAAGTTAGCAACTGAAAAAAGTCTGTTAGATCGGCTTACAGATGCCTGGTCTGAACTAGGAGTTATGGAACCAAGTGATGTATATGATTTTAATGAAATTGAAAAATGGAAACATGATTTTGAGAGCCTTACTCCAGAGGAAAGAAGGTCAGATGAAAATATCAAGCACCTACGACATCTATCCCTTTCTCTTGTCCACATATGTGCCGAGATAATTGAACAGAATTCAATGGGTGATTCTGAAAATGCAGAAGAAGGTGGAGGGGACTAGGATGCTTTATTGCTCATTGTATCTTACTAATAATTCCCCAGCCATTGGCAACGGCACTTAAACCGATCAATAACTTGTTATTGCCTTTTTTCAACGGAAGGTACAGGGCGTCTGATATGAAATTCTTTTCGATGGAACCCAGGACATTCGATAAAGTCACTAACGCTGACCTTTCAATCGCCTTCTGCTAAGAAGGAATCAATCATGCATCTTTTTGTAAACCTCCAGCAACACATCAACTGCGCGTCGTCCCTCTTCTCCCAATGACAGGCTGAACTGATTTACATAAAGATCAATATGCTGGCGCATAACAGACTCCTGCATTTCCTGCGCATTCTGCGTAACATATTCTGACAGGTCTGGATAATAAGCCTCTGCATAAGCCAGGCTGTCCCGAATTAAACGATCCAGCTCATCCCTTTCCTTAATGGAGAATTCCTTGCGCATCACAATCCCGCCCAGCGGAATGGGTGATTTTGTTTTTTGTTCCCAGAATTCTCCCAAATCCATCTGTTTCACCAATCCTTTCTGCATATAGGTGAAACGGTTTTCATGGATAATGACACCGCAATCCACGTCATCGTTCAGGACGGCATTTTCTATTTCAGAAAACACCATATATTTTTTTCTGTTAGCGTCGGGAAAAGCCATTGTAAACAGGAGATTTGCCGTTGTTTGTTCTCCGGGAATGGCAATCAACAGCTTGCTGATGTCTTTGAGCAGGATATTGTTTTTTGAAATCAACAGGGGCCCGACACCTTTACCCAATGCTCCGCCCGAATCAAGTAATGCATAATGATCCTGAAGCAGGGGCCATACGCCGTAACTCACTTTGCTTACATCAAGTTTTTTTTGGAGGGCCCACTGATTCAGCGTCTGAACATCTTCCAGAATGACTTCAAAGGAAAAATCACCGGTATCAATCTTCCGGTTGACGAGTGCGTCAAAAATAAAAGTATCGTTCGGACAGGGGCTAAACCCTAAAGAGAGTTTCATTTGCTTTTTCAAGTTTTTGAATAAGGGTGACCAGCGTTTTGTGGAGGTTGTGCCCTGCTTCTTCTAATTTCCAGCGGCTTTTGTCCCGGTCCCCCAATACATTCGAGACGGAACGAATTTGCAGGAAAGGAATCTTTTCCATCAGACAGACATAATGCAGTGCGGCGCCCTCCATGCTTTCAACAACCGGATGGACATTTCGTTGAAATCCGGCAAAATCTGCTGATTTGATTTCATTCACTGTTATACCGTCCAAAACAGGCAGGCCGGTCCAGTCCAGCAGGTGATGGTAAGGATTGTTCAACCCTCCCTTATGGAATGGGAACTGGTCCGCCGTTCCCAGTCCCAATTCAAAGATGTCCCGGAAGCCCTGTTGATCTATGGCGCCCAGGTCTGCGATACGCTCGGAACGGATCGCATATACTTTACCGGTATCTTCCGGATCCGGGCTTCCCCCGAAACCGGCCTGAATCACCAGCCCCGGTCTCAGGATGGATATTTTTTTCTGTAAAGCATAGGCCGTTTGCAATTGACCGATCCCGGTGATCAACAAATCCGGATTTGGGGCGTTATGGTGTAATGAATTGTCGTCCAGCCATTGGACGGTTTCCCTGATTTCAAATGTTGTGGCTGATACGAGGAGCACGAGCATGCGCAAATATCCGGAAACCCCTTCAATCGGGACGAACCATTACCTTTGCAAAAATTTTGAGGGAATGGTTTTTCTAACCAGAATAGAACATTTTAACGCGGCCCATAAGCTGGTTAATCCATCCTGGACGCCGGAAAAAAATGAAGAAGTATTTGGTTTATGTGCCAACGAAAACTGGCACGGCCATAATTATGAACTTTATGTGACGATAAAAGGTGAACCGGATCCTGAAACCGGTTTTTTGTATGATGTGAAGAAGCTGAGTGGCATCATTAAAGAACATGTCGTCGAAAAACTGGATCATAAGAACCTGAATGTCGATGTGGATTTCATGTCGGGCAAAATGTGTTCAACGGAAAACCTGGCAGTGGGAATCTGGAACCAGCTAACGGAACACCTGCCGGCCGGAGTGCAGCTGCATGCCATTAAACTTTATGAAACACCCCGGATATTTGTTGAATATTTCGGATAGTCATTATGGAAAGAAAAACAGCCATTTTCAGAAAAGAACATTTTAACGCCGCCCACCGGTTATTTGTACCCGGATGGACGGATGCCCAAAACCAGGAATATTTTGGGAAATGTGCCAACCCGCATTATCATGGCCACAATTATGAACTGGTGGTTAAAGTGACGGGTGAACCGGATCCCCTCACCGGATACGTGATAAACCTGTCCACGCTGTCGGCTATCATTCAAAAAAACGTTCTAACCCGTTTCGATCATAAAAATCTTAACCTGGATACGAAAGAATTTGCGCAGTTGAACCCGACCGCAGAAAATATCGTTTATGTTATATATGAAATTCTGCGAAAAGAATTAGATCCTTCGCTGGATTTATCGGTGAGGCTTTATGAAACAGAGAGGAATTTTGTGGAATATCCCGCTTAAGCTTGAGGCAGGAGGCATGAGGCGTGAGGCGCACTTAATCAAACTGGAGGAAATTATTATAATAAATAAAATAGATTAACAACAACTTGGCTTCAGGCTTCACGCCTCCTGCCTCAAGCTTAAAAGATGGCCTACAAAAAAACAGAACAGTACGACGCAAAGACAACAAATTCCCTTCTCGGCAACTACCGGGAAATCCTGGGTTTATTGGGAGAGGATCCTAACCGGGAAGGTCTGGATAAAACACCGGAACGCGTTGCCAAGGCGATGCAGTTCATGACCCAGGGCTATGAATTGGACGCTCATGCCATATTGGATTCAGCAAAATTTCATGAGCCCATGAGTGAGATGATCATCGTGAAGGATATCGAGATTTATAGTTTGTGTGAACACCATATGCTGCCTTTTTTTGGCAAGGCCCACGTCGCTTATATTCCCAATGGCTGGATTACCGGTTTAAGTAAGGTCGCCCGAGTTGTGGACGTGTTTGCGCGTCGCCTGCAGGTTCAGGAAAGGCTTACCACCCAGATTTTACACGCCATCAGGGATAGTCTGCATCCCCTGGGCGCAGCCGTTGTTATCGAAGCATCGCATTTATGTATGATGATGCGTGGTGTCCAAAAGCAGAATTCAGTCACGACCACTTCCGCTTTTTACGGTGAGTTCCAGAAAAATGAAACCA
The DNA here is from genome assembly GCA_041481385.1 of Puia sp. GTDB lineage: Bacteria > Bacteroidota > Bacteroidia > Chitinophagales > Chitinophagaceae > Puia. Next base: position 19,155 of record JBGPBW010000056.1, on the reverse strand, counting down.
GGACCGAATTTATCAAGCTGATTTCTTCCGATCTGAATTGAGTCTGATATCTTCCGTCCTGAATTGAGTCTGATATCCTCCGGCCTCAATTGAGTCTGATATCCCCCGGCCTCAATGGTATGGGGGAAAGATTTTCTTTGTTGAGTCGGTGCTTTGTGGCAAATTTGTTTTTTAACCTCTAAGTCGAATATGAAGCATGCTTACGTTTTTCCTGGTCAGGGCTCTCAGTTTACGGGGATGGGGAAAAACCACTATGATAAAAGTGCTTTTGCAAAAAAACTTTTTGAACAGGGTAATGAGATCGCAGGCTTCCGGCTTTCGGATACCATGTTTACGGGTACTGAAGCCGATCTGAAACAAACCAATGTAACACAACCGGCCATTTTCCTGCATTCAGTAATTGCCTATAAGACGGTAGATAATGCGAGACCTGAAATGGTTGCCGGTCATTCCCTCGGTGAATTTTCTGCATTGGTCGCTAATAGTGTTCTCTCTTTTGAGGATGGAATGCGTTTGGTGATCATTCGTTCATCAGCGATGCAAAAAGCCTGTATTTCCAATCCGGGTACTATGGCTGCTGTGCTGGCACTGGATGATGAAAAGGTGGAAGCCATTTGCCGTGAAATTGAATCTGAAACCGGCGAAGTGTTGGTTCCGGCCAATTACAATTGTCCGGGACAAATCGTGATCAGCGGCTCACTTAAAGGCATTGAACTGGGATGTGAAAGAATGAAAGCTGCGGGTGCACGTCGAGCCGTGGTTTTATCAGTCGGAGGTGCTTTTCATTCTCCCCTTATGGAACCTGCACGCGAAGAATTAAAATCAGCCATAGAGCGAACTACTTTTTATAATCCCTCCTGCCCGGTTTATCAGAACATTGTGGCGAAAGCGGTGATGGATAAAGAAGAAATTAAAAAAAACCTCATTGATCAGCTGACCGGGCCGGTTCGCTGGACCCAGTCGATTGTCGCCATGATCGCCGATGGCGCCACCCATTTCACTGAGATTGGTCCTGGAAAAGTACTTCAGGGACTCATTGGAAAAATTGATAAAACAGTCAACGCTGCAGGGGTTGATTAGATGACAGATGACAGATGACAGTTGACCGTTAACCGTTAGGCTTTAGGCATTCAGCCTTAAGCCTTAAGCTTTAAGCCTTAAAGAGCAATTCAGCCACTCACTACTGATATCTGCCCCGTATTTTTTATAAAAATCGATGGCCGGCTGATTCCAGTCAAGAACCTGCCACATCACACCACCTACATTCAAACTTCGGGCTTCATCGATGGTTGCATCAAATAATTTTTTTCCAATGCCCTTTCCCCTGTACGCTTCTGTTACAATTAAATCTTCCAGGTACAATCTCAGTCCCTTCCAGGTGGAATAACGCATATACCAGAGGCTGATACCAATGATTTTTTCGGAATTATTTTCAACTTCCAGTGCTACGAGAGCTTCCCAAACCGGATTTTTCCCGAAACCTGTTTCAACGAAATGCCCCAGCGTTACAGTTACTTCATCCGGCGCTTTTTCAAAAACCGCCAGCTCACGAACCAACTCCAGCATTCTTACGCAATCGGATGCGACTGCTTTTCGTATTCTGATTTCCACAAGCAGTTAATTGTTAATTGTCAATTGTCAATTGTCAACGGGATAAATTAAGATTACCGCCAACGGTCATCGGTCATCGGTCAACGGTCATCGGTCATCGGTCATCGGTCATCGGTCAACGGTCAATGGTCATCGGTCAACGGTCATCGGTCAATACCCCCATCGAATCAGCGTCGCTCCCCAGGTAAAACCTCCTCCAAATGCGGCAAGCACCAGCAGATCTCCTTTTTTCAACTGGTCTTCCCAGTCCGATAGGCAAAGCGGAATCGTGCCTGCCGTGGTATTGCCATAACGTTCGATATTGACCATTACTTTTTCGTCGGATAATCCAATCCGGCTTGCAGTGGCATCAATGATTCGTTTGTTGGCCTGGTGGGGAACCAGGAAAGCAATGTCTTTGCCCGTAAGCTGGTTTCTTTTTAACAATTCTTCACTCACATCCGCCATTCGGGTTACGGCAAATTTAAAAACAGGCTGGCCTTCCTGATAAATATAGTGTTCTTTACGGGCGACGGTATCCATACTGGCGGGCCGGAGGGAACCGCCGGATTTCATATGCAAATGGGTTTTCCCGCTGCCATCGCTTCTCAGGATACTGTCATTTACACCGTAGCCCTCATAATTGGGTTCGAGTAAAACAGCGCCCGCCCCGTCGCCAAAAATGATGCAGGTACTCCGGTCACTGTAATCCACAATGGAACTCATTTTGTCCGCACCCACAACCACCACTTTTTTGTAACGGCCGCTTTCCACCAGTGCGGCCCCGGTCGTCAGGCTATATAAAAATCCGCTGCAAGCTGCCAGCAGATCGAAGCCCCAGGCGTTAATAGCTCCTGTTTTTTCGCATACCAGGTTGGCCGTTGAAGGGAAAAACATGTCGGGAGTAACGGTACCGACGATTATGCAATCGATTTCAGCTGGGGAAATCTCTCTTTTCTCACAGAGCTTTAGAACCGCAGGGACGCAGAGGTCAGAAGTTCCTTTATCCAGCCCTTTCAGTATTCTTCTTTCGGAAATGCCGGTTCGGGTGCGGATCCACTCGTCATTTGTGTCAACCAATTTCTCTAAGTCAGCATTGGAGAGTATATCGTCCGGCACATAGCCGCCAATAGCAGTAATGGCGGCAGTGATCTTTTGGGTCATTCGACAAAGATCGTTGGTTTTTATAAAATATTTACGCCGTTTAAAAATACTATTTTCGCGCTCATGATCACCTTTCTGCGCGGCGATTTCGTATATAAAACACCAGCACTTATTCATATGGATGTGGGTGGTGTGGGATATGAAGTGCAGATCAGTCTCCATACCTTTTCGCAAATGCAGCAACTGGAGCGGGGTCTTTTACATATATATCACCAGGTAAAGGAAGACGACGAAATACTGTTTGGTTTTTTTGAAACAGGTGAAAGAGAGATGTTTATACAACTGATCAGTGTTTCGGGCGTGGGAGCATCCACGGCAAGGATGATGCTTTCTGCCATGAAACCTGAAGAGCTGGCCCGGGCTATCGTCCAGGGTCAGACGAAACAGTTGGAAAGCATAAAAGGCATTGGGAAAAAATCAGCCGAAAGAATCATATTGGAACTACGTGATAAAATTGGTAAAAAATTTGTGGATTCAAATATTTCCCCATTGATAAACAATACATTGCAGCAAGATGCGTTGAATGCTCTGGTGTCTTTGGGCATCGCCCGGCCGGTAGCTGAACAGGCTCTTAAAAGGTTGGCAATGGCAGCCCCGGTCCCTCAAAAAGTCGAAGACATCATTAAGCAAGTTTTAAAAATCCTTTAGCCTATTGTAGGGATCTCTACCTAACTAATTACTGAGGAAGTTTGACCAGGCATCTGCTTCAGATTATCATTTTCACGGTATGGATCGCTGCCGTAACGGTTGTCTTTTCGGCACCCCTTGATCTCTGTGCGCAGAACACGCCCGATACATCCAAACATCTTCTACCCGCAGATACACTTCATTTCCCCTTGCACGACCGTCGTGGAGATAATCTGAGCAATTACGATCTGAATTCATTCAATCTTAAAAATCCTTCCAATTTTAAGGATTCGATTGAATACGACCCAAAAACCAACCTCTATTTTGTTCTTGAAAAAATCGGCAATAAATATTATCGCACGCCGACGGCTTATACGCCTGAGGAATACATGAAATTATACAGCAAGCAGTCGCAGGATAATTATTTCCGCCAGCGGGCAGATATGATCAGCGACCTGAACCGGCGTCTTCAACAGCCCAAATTAAATATCAATAGCAGTTTGTTCAACCGGTTATTCGGGAATGGTAAAATTGATATCAGGCCACAGGGAAATGTCGATATCCTTGCCGGATACCAGGGGCAGAATGTGCAGAATCCAACGCTTCCTGAAGCCGCCAGGAAAACAGGAGGGTTGGATTTCAATATGGATGCCAATGTAAATGTGGTTGGAAATATCGGCAGTAAGTTAAAAATGCCGATTTCCTATAATACCCAGGCATCTTTCGACTGGATGAATCAGCTCAAACTGGAGTACACGGGCAGTGGAGACGATATCGTCAAGAAAATAGAAGTGGGTAATACTTCCTTTACCACGAGAAGTACATTTATGTCCAGTCAGCAGTCACTCTTCGGAATCAAGACCCAGCTGCAATTCGGAAAACTTTTTGTTACCGGGGTAATCGCGAGCCAACGTTCGGCAAGTCAAAACACTACGCTTCAGGGTGGGGCATCACTCACCACCTACCAGTTCAAGGCTGATGATTACGACGAAAACCGCCACTTTTTGCTCGCCCAGTTTTTCCGCAACAACTATAACAAAGCCATGGCCAACCTGCCGGTTATTACCTCCCAGGCGCAGATTCTCAGGATGGAAGTTTGGGTTACCAACCGCAATGGGACTTCGACACAGGCCAGGCAAATCGTAGGGCTTATGGACCTGGGCGAACCCAAACCGTACAATGGCAATATCAAACCACTTACACTGCAACCGTATCCTTTCAATGATGCGAATACTGAATACAGGAGTATCATCAACAACCCCGGGAGCCGGGTATCAACCCAGGTAAATGAGGTGCTGACCAATCTGGGTCTTGTACAGGTTCAGGATTATGAACAGGTGTATGCCCGCAAACTCAATCCGACAGATTATTCCTATAACCCACAGGTCGGGTTTATTTCATTAAACCAAACGCTGCAACCCAACGATGTATTGGGCGTAGCGTTTCAGTATAGTTATAATGGAAAAATATACCAGGTAGGTGAATTCTCCCAGGACATTCCGCCGGACACAACCCTCGGAAACAATCCCGGCGCGCAGAAAGTGCTCTATTTGAAATTGCTGAAAGCAACTTCCCAGAGACCGACACTGCCGATCTGGAACCTGATGATGAAAAATATCTATACCCTGAAAACAGGAACTGGAAGTTACCTGGCAAATATTCAACCTGCCGGATTCCAGATGAATATATTGTTTGAACAACCGGGAGAAGGCACAAAAAGGTACCTGCCTGCCGGCGACCAATCCGGTGTTCCGCTCATCACCGTGTTAAACCTGGACCGTTTGAATGCCCACCTGGATCCACAGCCGGATGGGGTGTTTGACTATGTGGAAGGTTTTACGGTTGTGTCTTCACAGGCGAGAATCATATTTCCGCTGCTCGAGCCATTTGGGAAAGACATGGATTCACTCGCCTTTAAGAATTCTCAGTCGCTGAAAAAAGATTACGTCTTCACCCAGCTATATGATACCATTAAAGAAGTCGCAAAAACATACGCACAGGTGGACAGGTATTACCTCAGTGGCGTAGCGAAAGGAACAGCCAGTTCTGATATTTCGCTAGGTGCATTCAATGTACCCCAGGGCTCAGTGATCGTTTCAGCGGGTGGCCAGACCTTAAGGGAAAATATTGATTATACTGTCGACTATAGCAATGGATCGGTCAAAGTCATTAACCAGTCCATCATCAATTCCGGAGTACCCGTGAATGTGCGGTATGAAAATAATGCCAGCTATGGGACGCAGCAAAAAGGATTTATGGGACTTCGCCTCGACTATCTTGCCAAAAGTACGGCCACCCAGTCTTTATCCATCGGCGGAACCATCGAGCGGCTGAATGAACGCCCCTATTTTACCAAAACAAATTATGGAGATGATCCCATCCGGAATACGATGTATGGAATGGACGTAAATTTTCGATCGCAGTGGCCCGGTTTGACGAGGCTGTTTAACAAATTGCCATTCTCTTCATCAAAACAGATGAGCACGATAACTGCGGTGGGAGAGGCGGCCTATCTTCAACCTGGACATCCCCCTCAAATCGGCAAGGGATCGAGCGGAACGATCTACATAGATGACTTTGAAGGCTCGACAAGTTCCATCGACCTGCGTTTCCCGATTACTTCCTGGTCTCTGGCCTCCACTCCGGCAAACAACGGATTATTTCCGGAAGCCAATCTTTCGGATTCACTTCCTTACGGATATAACCGGGCAAGGATGGCCTGGTACAATATTGAACCCACACTGCAGGATAAAACAAGCAGCAACAATCCGGTAAAAGGTTACCAGGATTTTAGCGATCCGAGAATTTATCCGGTCAATATCCAGCAGCTGTTTCCACAGGTAACACCTGAATTTGGGCAGGCCCAGTTGATCACATTCGACGTCTCTTATTTCCCGAACCAGAAAGGACCTTACAATTTTGATACGAGACCGGGAAGCCTTGACGCATCAGGACATCTGACCAATCCGGACAAAAGATGGGGAGGTATTATGCGGGCGATCGACCAGACCGATTTTGAAACATCCAATGTGCAATACATTGAGTTCTGGATGCAGAGTCCCTTTCTCAAGTTCAATAATAACGGAACGGGCGGCCAATTGTATCTGGACCTGGGTTCCATTTCGGAAGACGTTTTAAAGGACGGAAGAAAAATGTTTGAAAATGGATTGAACACACCCAATATTCCGGCTGCGATCGACAGCAGTTCCGTTTGGGGCAGGGTGCCCTTCAATGCGGTTCAGACCACAAATGCATTCAGCAATGATCCCTCCGACCGGCCATACCAGGATCAGGGTTTTGACGGATTGGATGATGCAGGAGAACAATCCAAATTCTCCAATTACCTCACCAAGCTTGCTATTCAATTCGGCGCGGGTTCACCAGTATATCAAAATGCCCTCGCTGATCCGGCCGAAGATGATTATCTGAATTACAGGGCTTCCTATTATGATTCAACGCAGGCGAATATTATTGACCGTTATAAAAATATCAATAACCCGCAGGGCAATTCGCCCATCGCGCCACCAGGCGCGACTTATGTAAGTGCAAGCACCCTCTATCCGGATCAGGAGGACATGGATCATGACAATACGATGAATGAACTGGAAGAATATTTCGAATATAAGGTCAATCTCAAACCTGATTCTATGGCAGTGGGTAGAAATTTCATTGCTGATTCACGAACATTTCTTCAAAGTGGAGATACAACAAGGGAAACCTGGTACCAGTTCCGTATTCCGATCAATGCTTACGCGCAGAAAGTGGGAAATATTCCTGATTTTAAATCGATCCGTTTTATCCGCATGTATATGACCGGATTTACGGATTCAGTTGTTTGCCGTTTTGCAGAATTCCAGCTGATCCGGGACTCCTGGAGGAATTTCAACTATTTGCTGGACACTACAGGACAGTATATTCCGATTCCAGCAAACAGCCCGACAACGGTCGACGTTACAGCAGTGAATATCGAACAGAACAGTTCCCGGACACCGATTCCCTATGTCGTTCCGCCAGGTATTGAACGGCAGCAACAGCTGAGCACGAATAATGTAAATCTGCTTTTGAATGAACAGGCCCTGAGTTTACAGATTGCCACGCTGATTCCCGGTGAATCACGCGGCGTATATAAAAACACCAACTACGATTTACGACGCTATGGATTGATGGACATGTTTATTCATGCGGAAGCCCGCGGTAATCCAAATGCCGTTCAAACGGGTCAGATTGCAGCTGTTGTTCGTTTGGGAAGTGATTTCATCAGTAACTTTTATGAGATACGGATTCCGCTGGAAGTAACACCCTGGGGGGCGACGCTTCCTGAAACCATCTGGCCGGATTCCAATAATCTCAATCTTACACTGCAGCGACTGGTTCAATTAAAAACAGACCGGAATGCAACCGGAAATACAACTGGATTTTATACGGAAATCGACTCAGCGAGTAAAAGGGCCTACTCAGTATTTGGGAGCCCGAACCTGGCCCAGGTACAGGCCATTTTCCTTGGCGTGGAAAATATTTCCAATCAACCCATCACGACGGAGGTGTGGTTTGATGAACTGAGGCTGTCAAATATAAACGACCACGCCGGGTACGCAGCCAATGGACGTGTAGATATTAAAATTGCCGACCTGGGAACGCTCTATTTGTCAGGAAGTATCAAGTCAATCGGATTCGGATCCATCGATCAGGGTATTCAGAACAGGTCATTCGATGCAACCACCCAACTTGATATGGCCACGAATCTCGAACTCGGTAAACTCTTTCCCAGAAACCTGGCGCTGTCGATACCTTTTTATGGAAGTATATCGCGAACGGTGGCGACTCCGGAATACGATCCTTACGATATGGATGTTCTTCTGCAAAACGAACTCAGTGCCACGCCTCCGGCATCGCGGGATTCCGTCAAGGATGTGGCCATCGATTACACCCTCGTCAGGAGTTTCAATTTTACCAATGTCAGGAGAAATAATATTACGGGGAAAAAACTAAAGCTCTGGAGTATTGAAAACTTCGATCTGAGTTATTCCTTCACACATACCAATCATCATAATCCCATTGCATTGGAGGATGAATTGAAAGTATATAAGGGAGGGCTGGGTTACAATTTTGTGGGCACACCCAAATACTGGGAGCCCTTTAAAAAAATGATTAAATCCAGATCGCCCTGGTATGCGTTGATTAAAGATTTTAATCTGAACCCGGTGCCGGCAGTATTGACATTCCGGGGGGATGTTGTGCGGCAGTATGGCGTTTATCAGGCAAGAAATGTGGGTGGTGGAAAATATCAGATACCGCAAACCTTTAATAAGTTTTTCACTATCGACAGAACCTATATTGTGCGATGGGACATTACAAGGTCTATAAATATTGATTTTGCTGCGACCAATAAAAGCTGGGTAGACGAAGACAGCGGCGCATTGGATAAGGCGCAGAAAAAACAAATGTGGGACAATTTTTTCAAGGGCGGAAGAACGATTCAATATCAACAGACCGCAAACTTTACCTATACCGTTCCAACAAATAAATTACCGATCATCGACTGGACCACACTCCGCCTGGGATATGGCTCCTCTTACCAATGGACAGGCGCATCCACATTGGCTACGCAGTTGGGTAACTTTATTCAGAATACACAGAAAAAAGATGCTTCTGCCGATCTGAATTTTTCGCGACTATACGGCAAGTGGCGATTACTCCGTGAACTGGACCAACAGGCTGCAAATGCGCCGCCACCAAACCTGCCAGGGAAAAAGAATGACAGCCTCAAACAGAAAAAACCACCGGTTGACTATGCGGATGCGTATCATCTGACGGGTGTCCTGAAAGGCATTGCTAAAATCCTGACCTCGGTAAAAGACATTAATATTAATTACTCTGAAATATCCGCATCAACCATTTACGGATATATGGACAGTACGCATTTCCTGGGCATGAATCTAAAATCCAATGAACCGGGATGGGGTTATGTATTTGGTCAGCAACCGGATACGGGTTATGTAAACCGGTTGGGTAAAAAGGGATTGCTGACAACAGATACGCTGTTTAACTTTCAGAACCAGGCGAGCTACAATCAGATTCTTACGATTGCCGCGCAAATCCAGCCTGTGCGCGATTTAAACATCTCCCTGAATGTGAGTAAAAGTTTCGGAAAGAATTATACAGAACTCTATAAGGACACTACGGGAAATGGTTCCTTTGCCAGACTCAATCCATATACCGCGGGAAGTTTCAGTATTAGTTTTATCTCTGTAAAAACACTTTTTCAGGGCAGCAATAGTTCGAACCAGATCTCTTCAACCTTCCAGACATTTGAAAATTACCGTTCTGTAATTTCTGCGCGCCTGGGAAAACAAAATCCTTATTCTGCAGGTCAGCAAACGGCAGATGGATATTCAAAAGGTTATGGAAAATACGCACAGGACGTTCTGATCCCCGCGTTTATTGCCGCATATAGCGGTAAATCCCCCAACTCGGTAGCACTGGTACAGGAAGACAATCCGAATATCAAGTTCAATCCGTTTGCAGGATATTTACCCAAACCGAACTGGCGGCTTACCTACAACGGACTTTCCAGGATTCCGGGAATGGAAAAAATATTTACCAATTTTAGTATTTCAGACGGCTATTCCAGTACGCTCAGTATGAACTCTTACAATTCCAATCTCAATTACCAGGATCCGTTTGGCATCCGGCAACCCGGATTTATCGATACACTCACCGGGAATTTCGTCCCTTATTTTATGGTTCCGAATATCACCATCAGTGAACAGTTTGCGCCGCTGATCGATGTGGATATGCAATTCGTAAATCAACTGCAGGTAAAAGTGGGTTACAGCAAATCCCGCCAGTTGAGTCTGAGTCTGATCGATTACCAGATGAGTGAAACCCGCTCCACAGAATTTGTATTTGGTCTCGGATTTCGTAAACGTGGTGTACCGCTTCCGTTCAAAATACAGGTGATGGGAAAAAATGGATTGACAAACCGTTTGGAGAATGACATGACACTCCGGCTGGACATGAGTTTCCGGAATGATATTACCACGAACAGCTATTTAGATCAGAATGCTGCAGTTCCCGTAGGCGGCCAGCAGGTGATCAGTATTTCGCCTTCCTTAGACTATGTGGTGAACAACCGCATCAACCTGAAATTATATTTTGACGAACGACGAACGATACCTGCAATATCCAGTTCACCTCCTGTAACGACAACGCGCGCCGGGATATCGATTCGAATTTCACTCGCAGAAATGGCAGCCCAACAGCCAAAACCGAAGTAGGCTTAAAGCTTAAGGCTTAAGGCTTAACGCCTAACGCTAAACGGTCAACCGTCAACTGTCAACTGTCAACTGTCAACCGCCAACCGCCAACTGCCAACTGCCAACAATCATTACAGCGTTTCCTTAAAAAGGTAATAAGCATTCGCCTGGGCGAGACAGGTAATTTCCAATTCGTTAATGCATACATGTGGCGGAAGTGAAGCGGTATAGAATACCACGCTGGCAATATCTTCGGCGTGCAGGGGTTCATATCCTTCATAAACTTTTTTTGCTTCCCGAACATCTTGTTTGAGCCTCACCAGGGAGAATTCGGTTTCTGCTGCACCGGGATGAATAACCGTCACTTTTATTTTGTGGGGAAGCAGATCAATACGCATGGATTCCGAAATTGCCTGAACAGCATGTTTGGTTGCACAGTAAACATTTCCTTTCTGATAAACCTGTTTACCTGCAGTGGATCCGATATTGATGATATGTCCGCTCTTGTGCGGGATCATCAGTGGCAATACAGCTTTGGATACATAAAGCAGGCCCTTCAGGTTTGTGTCGATCATGGTTTCCCAGTCGTCCAGCGAAGCTTCATCAAAATTATCCCTTCCCAGGGCCAGGCCGGCATTGTTCAACAACACATCTATTTTTCTCCATCGTTCCGGCAGGTCTCTGAAAGCCTGGTCAACCGCGGACCGGTCCTGCACATCGAAATGAAGAACCCATACTTCGACACCGAATTTTTTTTCGAGGGAGGTCTTGAGCTCTTGTAATCGGTCTTCTCTTCTTCCCGTTATGATCAGGTCGTACTGATTCTCTGCAAACAGGCGGGCACAGGCTTCTCCGAAACCCGAGCTTGCTCCGGTAATACAAATGATTTTTTTCACGAAGATTCTTTTATTAAAAATATTTTAGCGGACAAGCACCACCGTTCCTTTTTTGCTGACCACCTTACCTGTGTAGTCGATGCCCCGGACCATCCAAACGTAGCCTCCCACATTCTGTGATTTACCATTTAATGTTCCATCCCAACCAACACCCATCTGACTCGTATTATATACCAGCATACCGTTTCGGTTATAAACCCGGAAATATTCAATTCTCGAAATGCCGACAGGAATGGGCCGGAAAATATTATTTGTTGGACCCCCGGGGGTAAATGCATTCGGTACAAAGATATCGGGCGCTGTCGTGAACACCTTAATGTTTATTGTGTCATAACCAAAACATCCTTCTTCCGTAAAAGTTTTCATGATGTAGGTCTGGTTTTCAGTCAGCCTTGCCACGGGATTTGGAATGTCATTCCGGTCTAAAGCAAAATCAGGCAACCACAAAAACGAAGGAGCACCCGAACCATGAAGCTGCAGGGGCTGGCCAATCACAACAGCTGTATCATTTCCGGCAAATGCAATGATGGGTGGATTAACCTCTACGATAATTTTAGAAATGCCAGGTTTGGGACAACCGAGGGTATCATAAACCAGCAGTTGATAAACCGTTGTTTGAGGCGGATAGGCTTTTGGATTCAAAATGGCCGGATTGCTTAAATAAGTAACCGGAATCCAATTGAACCGGATGCCATTGGCAACAGCCTCAAGTTGCGCAGTGTCCCGATAGCAGATAAAAATATCGTGGCCTGCGTTGGAAAGCGGGTAGGGAATGGTTCGGATGCTGACAATATCTGTTGCAAAACATTTACCGATACTCGCTTTAACCGAATAGGTCGTTGTAGAGAATGGAAAAGCATGTGGATTTTTCACATCAGGATTATCCAGTGAAGTCGCGGGAGACCAGCTAAAATATAATCCGTCGCCGGTTGGGTTGAACAGAATGGTGTCTCCCAGGCAAATGGTTGTATCATTTCCCGGATTCAGCGTAACATGATCCACAACACGTACGCGGAGAGAATCCTTGTTTACGCATCCCGCCTGATCCAGTGTGACCGTATAATAAGTGTTATTTTTGGGATACACCAGGGGATCGGCTGTATTCGGATTGATCATGTTCACCGGTGGCGTCCAGGTAAAGGTTCCGAAACCCTGTGCATGCAATTGCAGGGTATCTATATTACAAATCAGGGTGTCGCGGAAAGGGAAATAAATGGGCGGTTTATCTGTCATATGAACCGCCTGGGTTACGGTATCCTTACATCCTTTACTGTTAGCAACAATAAATTGGACGCTTTTCATTCCGGTATCACTGTATTTCCAGGATGGGTTTTGCAGAACGGATGAATCTCCCGACGTTGTTTGGTCTCCAAAATTCCATTTCCAGGAGGAAACCCTGCCGTATTTGGTTTTTGTTGTATCGGTAAAAATAACCGGGTTCAGCACGCATGTACCCAGGGAACTGAATCCGGGAAAGAAGCCGGGAAACACACTCATCTTCGTACTGGCACTATCGGTACAGGGTTCATCCTTGTTCACGATGAATTTGACATTGTAAACGCCTGTGTCGGGAAAAGTAAATGTCGGCCTGGACTGTGTGCTGGTATCAGCAGTCAGGCCGGGAACACCAAAATCCCAGTAATAGGTATGGATCAGGGGAGACGACGCTGCTTCATTATGAAAACTAAAATCAAATCCATTGCAGGTAATATAACTGGGATCCAGGTCAGCAGACGGGAAATCACATAGGTCATCCACATGTACGATAAAATCCTTTCGGTGAACAGACACCTGGATTCCTCCCCGCCACTCCCTGACCAATACACAAACAACATAATCACCTCCGGATGGTGCAATACCCGAGATCAGTCCGGATTGCCGGTTGATCGTCACGTTGCGTCCGAGGGGCTGAAGACCTGAGTACCCGTTAGTGTAAATAAGCTCCTGCCAGGATTTTGGCGGGCCGGGATTGGATACGACCGGATTATTTATATCACCTCCATAATAACCCGGAGCAAATTCATAAGAGAGAGAATCCCCGTCCACATCTATTGCTCTGTAGTCGAGTTTGAACCGCTTACCCTGACAGATCAGCACGGTATCTTTTACCCCGAAATCGGGATTCGAGTTCTCACCGGTGGCGCCGATGGAAGATGTTCCCTGGATCTGGCAGAAATAAGATGCACCTACGTTAATACTGGGTGATAAATTACGGATTCCGTCGATCCGGCAACAACGTTGATAAACCACCATATATCCATCCGGATCTTTTGGGAGTTCTTCAATAACCTTGAATTCCCTGACCCAGTAACAAACGGGTGATGGATGAACGATGCAGGGACTGGGGGCTTTGAGGCTGATCAGGTAACTCAGGCTCAGTGTGGCAGTTACCAGTTCTATTTGTTTACCGTCGCTCGTGCGGTAAATTCCTAAGGCGACTTCGTCTTCCAATTGTTGCGACGTTGATGAACAGCTGACAAATAACCGCAGGCGCAATTCATATTGGTCATAGTTGGGCCGGGTTGGGGAAGGACCCAGATAGCTGTAATGAATTTCACCGCCCTTGATATGCCGGCTATAACCTTTGAGAACGGTTAAGGTAAAAAAAACAGAAACAAATAATATTTGCAGCAGTCGGCACACGATAGGGTAACTTCTTTAGATTAAACGGGAATCTCTTCAAGGAATCGATCCAGGATTGTGTTGCACAGGCTGGATTCTTCGATCATGCCCATATGGGCCGAATGGGTTAGGATATGAATGTACGAAATCCCGGGTAAATGACATTGTTCCAGACCATCCTTCAGAGGCACTGCCTTATCTTCTTCCCCCATAATAAATAATACTGGTTTCGTGATTGACGTTAAGACGCCCGTTGTAGCAGGCCGGCGTTTCATCGCTTCCAGGTACAGTACGATGGATTGGGGCTCAAAGTTGGCATAGCGGTCGACCATTCTTTTGATTTCGTCCGGATTAGCCGATTGAAAGTTTTCGCTGAATAAACCGGGAATGGCCTGAGTAAGGAAGGGAAGACTGCCGTTTTTTTCTATAAAACGGACATTTTTTTCTCTGGATTCTTTTTTTTCGCTTGAATCGGGATAAGAGCTGGAATGAAATAGTCCCAAAGCACGTAATTTATCGGGATATTTTTCTGCAAAGGCCAGAGAGATGTATCCTCCCATACTGTGTCCGATCAGTACGGTTTCACTGATGGCTTCCTGTTTGAGTATCGCAAGTATCAACTCAGCAAAATCTTTTAATTCCTGCAGGCTGGCGTTAAAAGCAGACGCTCCGCTGCCCGGCAGGTCGGGAAGGATCCACCTGTATTTATTTTCGATTCCGGCTAAAACGGTATCCCATATCCGACGGTCTTCCATAAAGCCATGCTGCAGGAAGACGGGCAAGCCCTGCCCGCGGGTTTCATAAACCACGGACTCACCCCTGAATAGCAGGCTTTTCTGCATGTTGTCGAATTTGAAATAAATGAAATCCTCTGAACACGATGATTCCCAATATGGGTATCACGGCAGAGTTCATTCTTTGGGGCCACCACGGAAAACCAATTCCCAATATCAAAGCCAGGATTGCAGTAAACAGAAAATAATATTTTACCCAGTTGTATTTTTTTCGGATAAAAAATACGGCAACAATATGTGTCGGAACTGCCCAGAGTATATTGATATTGTTACGGCACACGTCGTCGACACGGCCCAGCCACATCAGCGCCATCAGCATGCCCAGCAGACCCAGCAGACTGAAAAAAACAATGTCAAAAATCAGTATTGTTTTTGTGATGCCTCGCGATCCCCTGAAAATAAATAATAAAATTAGTCCCAGAAAAAGGCATTGGAAAAGGGCCATGGGTGTCAATCCGGCTGAGATATGTTTCGGGATAGGAAAATCCAGTATGTTTTGTTTAGCCGAAACGATTTTTCTTTTGCCGGAATAGGCACTGTCCATTCCTTTTAGCAAATAATCCGGCAGAAAATGTATGGCTTCAATATTGGTTACCTTTTTATCCAGGTTTGATCCCAGAAACAAATCAATCCCAAATTCAGACCACAATGCCTCTTGTTTGTCGAGGTATTCATGAATCATATCTCTGAAAGTCAGGTTTGAACCAGGCGACCGTCTCGTTATGGATGCGCTGTTTTCCGGTAGAATATTTTTATAAATCAGTGTATCCGGGACATTGGATTCAATGATCCTGCCGGCGCGGGTCGTGCAATTGTCAGTACAGAAATAATAATCATACAGACGGTTTTCTTCCAGCGTATTTTTTCTCAGTGCTTCATATAGATTATTTTTTTCCGTGCAGCTCATGTCCAGCACCTGGGCAATTACGGCCCGGTGTTCGAAAATATATTCCTGCATAAAACTGTCGTATGTTTCTGCAGAAAGCGAGTAACGCATGATGCCCCGCATAAACTTGAGGTAGAACATGGGATCCGTATCGTCAAATGTGCCGTAATTGTATACGACATCCATACCCCGGCGGATATCGCGAACACGGATGGCGGTATGTCCGAAAAGTGAATACAGGTCGGTCCCCGGAGCGCAGGTAAGCAGGCTAATCTCTAAGGTGCAGGAGTCATTTTTCCCCGGCGTTGGATTCACCTGGGCATTGGAGCCCATTCCGAAAATAAAGAGTATGCTGAAAAGTACGATCCGCTTCATCAGTTATTTATTATTAAGAAAATGACTGTACTGATCAGCGGCTGTAATTTGGCGATTCGCGGGTGATCTCAATATCATGTGCGTGACTTTCCTGCATGCCGGCATTGGTGATTTTAATAAATTGTGCGGTTTGCAGGGCCTCTATGTTTTTTGCACCGCAATACCCCATTCCGGCTCTTAGTCCTCCAACATATTGTTGCACCACTTCGCTCAGGTTTCCTTTAAAAGCCACACGACCCTCAATACCTTCGGGAACAAGTTTCTTGATACCATCTTCAACATCCTGGAAATAGCGGTCACTGCTGCCCTGGGTCATTGCACCCAGTGATCCCATACCGCGATATTGCTTGAATTTTCTGCCCTCATAAATGATTGTGTCACCAGGGCTTTCTTCCGTTCCTGCAAAAACACTACCCATCATAACGACACTGGCTCCCGATGCGATGGCTTTGACGAGATCACCCGTATAACGGATACCCCCATCCGCAATCAGTGGTATGCCCAGGGGTTTCAGTACGGAAGCCGCTTCCATAATGGCGGTGATTTGCGGAACTCCGGCACCGGTAACAATACGGGTCGTACAGATGGATCCCGGCCCGACCCCAATTTTGACAGCGTCTGCGCCCGCATTGGCCAGCGCACGGGCACCTGCCGCTGTGCCTACATTTCCTGCGATAACCTGAAGTTTGGGAAAATTCTTTTTTACTTTTTTCAATGCATCGATCACGCCGGTATTATGTCCATGTGCACTGTCGAGACAGGCCACATCTACGCCGATCTGTAACAGCGCAGCAGCTCTGTCCAACAGGTCGGCTGTAATGCCCAGCGCAGCCCCAACCCGTAATCTGCCGAAAGCATCTTTCACTGCGTTGGGAAAACTGGACAGTTGAAGGATATCACGATAAGTGATCAGTCCGATAAGTTTACCGGATTTATTAACAACCGGCAGTTTTTCTACTTTATGCTTTCTCAAAATCGTTTCTGCCATTTTTAAATCCGTGCCTTCCGGTGCAACGATGAGGTTGTCTTTCGTCATCACTTCCCGGATCTTCCGCTTCCGGTCTTCTTCAAAACGCAGGTCGCGATTGGTGAGAATGCCCACAAGTTTTTGGTGATCGTCTATGATGGGAATGCCACCGATTTTATTTTCCTTCATCAGTATCAGTGCGTCACCAATCGTTGCGTTGGGATGTAAAGTAATGGGATCGATGATCAGGCCGCTTTCGCTTCTTTTCACTTTTCGAACATGCTCGACCTGTTTTTCAATGGGCATGTTTTTATGAAGGATACCCATACCGCCTTCCCTTGCCAGTGCAATGGCCAGGGTAGCTTCAGTTACCGTATCCATCGCTGCCGAAAGCATTGGAATATTTAGACCTATTTTCTTTGTTAAACTGGTTCGAATATCGGTTTCCCGCGGGAGAACATCAGAGAATGCGGGTAATAACAAGACGTCATCGAATGTCAGGCCGTCACCAAAAAACTTCGCGGGGATCTTACGGGAGGAGGAATTTATTCTTGCCATGTGCAAAGATAGTACAAGGGATAAATTGCTCCCAAATCCAATTTTTTCAAGGGATTTCAGCGTTCATAATCAGCCTGGTCCCGCTGCTGAATCACGGTTATTTCAACCTGTACATTCTTCCCGGTATGCTGCAGATCAGATCTTTCATTTCCAATTCCAGTAATGCTCCGGCGTTCTGACTGTTTGGAAAACCACTGAGGGCATTAATCACGTCTATATGCATTTGTTCCCTTTCCTTCAGCATATGCAGGATTCGCTGTTCCGTTTCCGTAAGGTGAATTGTTAAATCTCCGGGGATCTTTTCCGGCAGGCAGCTTTTTTCTTCCCATCCCATCATGCTGACCAGGTCCTGTGCGCCTTCAAGCAGACAGGCCTGATTGTTCCTGATCAGCCAGTTGCAACCTGTGCTTTTGATATCGGTTGTTCTTCCCGGGCAGGCAAAAACTTCCCGGTGATATCCATTGGCCAGGTCTGCCGTAATCATACTGCCCCCTTTCACTGCAGTTTCCATAACCAGTGTACAATCGCTGATGGATGCCACTATACGGTTCCGAATCGGAAAACGGTGTTTGTCTGCTTTAACATCACTGATATATTCGGTGAGCAATCCCCCCTGTTTGATCATCTGCCTGGAAAGCCCGCTGTGTTCAGGCGGATAAAGTGAGGCCAGCCCGTGGGCAAGTACGGCTATAGTTGGAAGTCCCTGTTTTAAAGCTTGTTTGTGGGCAATTGCATCAATACCGAATGCCAGTCCACTAATGATCATCACACTATAGGGTCTCAGGTCCTGAATCAGTTTTTCGGTTATCTGTTTGCCATATTCCGAATTTCTACGAGTGCCGACGATGGAAATGGCGCGTTTCGGATTGAGACTGCAACTTCCTTTGTAAAAAATAAGAACGGGAGCGTCGTATGCAGTCAGCAAACGTTGCGGATAATCTGCGTCCTGTTGGGTAAGTGCGAGGATCCCATAACGTTGAAGGAATATCATTTCTTTTTCAGATCCGGAAAAATCACGAAAAGTTTTTAGTGAACGGGCCCTTATTTTTCCAATACCATTGATTTTTTCCAATGTATGAACGGATGCTTTAAAAACAGCTTCCGCGGAGCCAAAATGCCGAAGCAGGGTTTTTGCGTGAATACATCCCACGTGCGAAACACGCGTGAGACTGATTAGGTAAAGAAGATCCGGTTGCAATTCATTTTTTTCAAACCTATATCGGGATGGGGAATAAAAAATGTTGAAATCAACTGAACTGAAAAGTATTTTTCACGGGGCTGTGCGGGCAACAGACCAGGGATCAATTCGTTTTCAAAACCTTGAGTTCGGTGCGTCTGTTATTTGCGCGACCTGCTTCTGTTGTATTGGGGCTAACGGGCTGGGCTTCCCCAAAACCTTTATACGACAAACGTTTCGGAT